>JBAXWB010000069.1 GCA_037128595.1 bacterium | reverse complement strand
CCTTATAACACGTAGTGACAGATTCAAGTGTACATTTTGAGGGGCGGATGCGCATTCTGATCCGGAATTCTTCGGTGCCACACCAGAGTCGGAAAACCGGTCTGGAGTGGCAAAACCCGGTTTTACGAACGCAGGAATATGATACTATGTTGGTCAATCAGATGGAATGTTCCACGATGATCGAGGAGCGTCGATCGGATGGAAAATATTGGGTAAAGTTTTGTACCGCATCAGCATGAATACGAAAACACAATCGGCGGGATTTCTTCTTTTAGCAGTGATGTGTTTTGTCTGCGACTTGCCCGGGGCGGTCAATGCGGCGGATTCCTGGATACCCGATCGACGGCGCGATCAGTTCCCGCGAGAAAGCGGTTATGCGGTATTCCCCTATCTGTTCGATTTGCCGGGTATCGGTGCAGGTTACGGGGTTCTAGGCGCTGTCAATAACGTCGGAGGAACCTGCACGGACATTGCCGGCACCTTTTTTGAGGGCGATGTCAGCGGGCAGGCGTTCGGACTCGATAGTATCCAACTTGTGCCTCAGACGCTGATTCTCGACATCGGGGGGGCCTATATCACCAGTGCGGCTATTCAAAGTTACAGCCAGCGCGGGATGGCTACAGACAAGAACAGTTACTCCGTTGCGGAGATATCGGATATGCTCGGCACGGCTTCGCGCCTGACCGCGACCTTCCTTGACCGGCGACTGGAAGCATATATTGCTTATTACGGGAATCAGGGGCGGCTGGCGGCGCTACGTGATCCGGATGGAAACATCATTGTTCAAACCCCTGAAGCTTCATCAAAATGGGTTGGAACCGATGTGGTTGGGGGGAGGGTCGACCTGACCGATGATTACCTTGACCCACGCCGTGGACTGCGCTTTGAGCCCAGTTTATGGTGGACCCCAGCTTCCAGGGACGCCGCTGATTACTTGTTTTTGGATGCCAGTGTAACGGCCTATTTTCCTGTCGGGAAGCGAAGTGTTTGGGCCTTCAATTATCTCCGGTCCGAATCGTTCGTGATGCAGAAGGGGGAGTCCGATCCCTATGTAGTGGCTCGGGATGAGGGGCTCGATTACGGCGCCATGGCGGATGAGCGGGAGCGGCAGTATATTGACAATCTCGTGGCGGCCAATACCCATGGTTCAGCCACCTCACTGGGAGGCATCAGTCGCTTGCGATCCTATCCCGAAGGGCGTTATCAAGGGGCTCATACAGAATTTGTCGGGACTGAATTTCGCTGGAACATCACGGATGAGGTCAAGCCCTTCAACCTATTCTTTGTTAAGGATGTAAGAACGGCCGTTCAAGTGGCTCCGTTTTATGAGATAGGTACGGTCACAGACGATGTCCATGATCTCTGGTCGATCACTCGCTCTTCCTATGGCGTGGGGCTGCGTATTGTAACGGGGTCGGGATTGATCTACCGCTTTGACCTTGCTGCCGGAGAGGAAGGATTTCAGCCAAGCATCTTCTTCCAATATCCATGGGAACTGTGATCGTCTAACCGTTTCCCACAGGTTCCTTGGAGCA
>JBAXWB010000068.1 GCA_037128595.1 bacterium | reverse complement strand
GTGATGGGAGGCAATGAGGGCGGCACCGTCACAAGCCGCAGCCCGTGTTGTTTCACCACTTTCTCCCAAGTCTGGAAGGGATGCGGCGGGAGGTACTCCCCGCGATCCGAATCGTAACGGCCCTCAATACCGGTGAGCACGGCCATGGAGTTGGTGGCGGCGGCTTTGACGCCGTCGTCGGTGGAGCGACATCCGGCGAAGAAGTCGTTGCCCGGCCAGGAAACATGGTCCCAGGCGACGATGCTGAACAACAGGCAACCGGAGAAATCATCACCATTCTCCGCGTAATCCTGTGGCGGACAGAGTTGGGATTTCGCAAAATTTCCCTGCTGCAAGGGGCGGACCATCAGGGAGATGCCGTGGATTTCAAGCCGTACGTTGGTGCACTCACTGAAGGGGTCGAAATAAACCGCCCTCAGATCGGGAAAGGTTGCGCCGTGATGAGTCAGGAGTTTTTCCAACACCGTCTGCAACGCGGCCCCGAGTTGACCGCGGAACGGACCGGCGAACTGTCCGCAACCGAGACCGGGGATGGTGATGAGGGCCTGCCTGCCTTCGGCTTTGGCAACGTCGGTCACATACTTGAAGACCGGCAGCAGGCGGCGCTCATAGAGGCCGTAATATCCTTCCGGGCTGAGCAGTCCGTTAGGCTGGGTCACTTCCGCCCAATCGGCTGGTGGGCGTCCCTTGCCATTGCGCAGCAGGGCTCCTGGTGTGAAGACCAATGTGCCAGGGATCGGCTGCTCGTGGGGCACTGGCGCATCGTGATTGCCATTGTCGAAGACAGTCACTGGCACGGCGATGGAGATGTCCCCGAGAATGCCGAGTTCGGTTGGATTCCAGTCCGAGCCATCGCCAGCCACAGCGCTCTCCGCGAAGATTTGCGGCATCTTGGTGTTGATGAGCGCGTCGAGGAAGGCCGCGGCGGTGACCTTTCCGAAGTCGATGCGTTGGAGGCTGTCCTGCAAGCGGCATCCCGCCACGGCTTGGCCGGAGCGCAGAGCGTCCAGGTAGTCAGCAACTTTGGTCCGGGTTTCTTCTGGAACAAGGATGGTGTGGCGCATGGGGATGTTTCAGGGTTGAACTTCCCAGCGGCGGACATAATCCCTCTGCTCGTTGGTTTGGGGCGATTCAGGGTGGATCCTGAATTTTGGCATTTGGCTGGAGTAGAGATGCTGGACATGTTTCAACGCTGCATCCGGGTCATAGCCCAGTTCCCGGAGCCAGCAACCAACCACCATGCCGGTGCGGCCGATCCCGCCCCAACAGTGAACATAGACTGCGGGAGCCCGCTCGATGGATTCTCGGATGGCGGTCATGATTTCACGCATGGTGTCGACCGAGCTGGGGATGCACATGTCGGGGATCGGCAATGAGATTCTCCTGAGTGGGATGCCAGCTTCCCTTTCAAGCCCGGGCAACAACTCTTCATAAGGCTCCATCTGGTCAGCAGGAGTCGTTAGATCAAGGAAGGTGCGCACGCCGATGGTGATCAGACTGCGGAGCCTGGCCCTGGCTTCATCAGTGGTCTTCGATCCGGGATACTCGCCGCCGTCGAGCCGACCTTCTTCGATGGTGTAATGTTGCGGGGTCATCGTCAGATCAGCTTGGCGGCCACAATAGCAAGCGCGACCGGAATCGTGATGCCCAGCCCCATGATGACAAGACAGCCGCCGCCGGTGATCATGCGGCCGATCTTGCGTTCGCGGCCACTTCTGGTCAGCGGGATGCCAATGGTCCGGGAGAGCCGAGACTTTGCGGCGGATACCCCCAAGAAGCGTTTCCATGAAAATCCACCCAGGTTCATAGCTTTGTTTCCTTCTGTTGTTTG
>JBAXWB010000067.1 GCA_037128595.1 bacterium | reverse complement strand
CGCCGTAGGCGGGATGCCACGAAGTGGCAAGGGCGGAGGGCCGGGGAGGCAGAAGGGGGATGGGTCATTACCTGCAATCTCCTTCTTGAATGATTTTTGTCTTTTCCTTGTTTCGTCGGGCGCGGAAACTTTTACCTTGAGTGGTCAGGATGTGGGCATGATGGGCTAGACGATCCAGTAAGGCAGTCGTCAGTTTTTCATCTCCAAAAACCTGAACCCATTCCGAAAATGCCAGATTGGTGGTTACGATGGTGGACCGCCGCTCATAGCGGTCCGCCAACAGATTGAACAGCAACTCGCCGCCGTCGCGTTTGAACGGAACAAACCCAAGTTCATCTACAATTAATAGTGGCACTTTCTGGAACCGACGATGCATCCTCCCGAGGGTTCGCTCATCACGAGCCTCCATCAGGTCACGCACCAGATCTGCTGCCTTATGGAAACCCACAGGGATACGCCGTCTGGCTGCTTCCACACCTAAGGCGATGGCAAGATGGGTTTTCCCTGTTCCGATGGGCCCGGCAATGACCACATCATGCTTGTCTTCCACAAACCGGCAACTGGCCAGTTCATGGATCTTTGGCCGATTGACTCCCTGCAAGACCTCCCAGTCGAGTTGATCCAGGGTTTTGGTATCGGGGAACCGGGCTTGTCGCAACAGGCGGCGGGCAGCATTTTCATTGCGCGTCCTCACTTCGGCATCCAAAAGTTCCCGCAAATAATCTTCATAAGCCCAACCATCATTGCGGGCGCGCCTGGCGGCGGCTTCGTATTCACGTCCCACCGTGGGTAGTCTCAAGGTGCGTGTCTGAGCATTGATCACAGCCTGTAGAGGGGTATCACTCATTGGCCACCTCCCGTTAAAAGCTGATCATAATCCGCCGCACAACCGGACTGCACTTGATAAAACCGCAAGGCGGCAGGTACACATTCCGCCTCCAATACGGGGCGGGTGGGCAAACAGCCTGACAATACCTTGAGAACAACGCCTTCAGCCATGGACTCTTTATCGCCCCGGCCACGTACTTCAGCCAAGGCCTTTACAAGGGCGTGACTGATCACCGTCTCTCCGTGATCATTGATGGCCCCCAGCACTCCGGCCAGAATGCGCGCCGCTTTGAGCTGGCCATGCGTCTTCTCCAGCATGTCCCAGAGTTGGCTAAAAGGCTCGCCCAGTTCCGCAAGAAGTTCAGGGGCCACTTGCCGCACCGCTTGGGGCTTGCGGGCCAGTTCCGGCAGATAATGCCGGTAACGGATAGACTTGCCGCCCTTGGGTTGCAATGGATGGATGTGTTCTTCCCCCCGGCAGATAAAACGGATGTCCTCCACGCCAATATACGCCATGGCATCCAATCGCGCCCAGGTGGTTGGTGTCGAATAAACCGCCCCCATCACGGTGACCGTTGCACTGCGGCTAACGCACACCAGTTGAGGAAGCCGTGGATCGAACGCCTGGGGTGGCAAGGGCCGCATCTGCCATTGCTCCTGATCAAACAGTTCGCCATAAGAACGCCCGTCGTGGTTCTTGGCCTGTCCATGGGCATTATCCAGGTCCCTTTGCAATCCCGAGGAGATCTCGGCAAGTGTCTTCCCTGATACAATCGGTGTTAAATGCTGCAAACGGATCGTCTTGCCTCGCCCTTCAACACCGCCTTTATCGTGGCCTTCCCCGGGCCGAGCAAAACAGGCTTCATACAAATAGTGGCTATTGAGGGCCTTAAACCGATCATTCAGTTCCCGCTCCGACAGCCCAATGATGCGCTTCACCGCCGCCGTCAAGTTGTCGTAGATCAACCGGTGGGGAACCCCACCAATGGCGGTAAAAGCGCGCACATGGCCATCAAAGAAACTGACTTGGTTGCACCGTTCATAGAGCCACACCAGATCCCGCTTCGAATACATCAGCCTCAGCAGGAACTTCCAAACATTGGTCATGACCCCGTTTAGTTCCACCGTGACTTCAAAGAAATCAACCTGGGCTTCATCCCCAGGGCGGTGTACAAGCGGAATGTAAACCTCTGCCGCTACACGTCGCTTCTCTGCCAGATACTTGCGAACCGTGCGTTCACCCACCGCACACCCTTGCGCAATCAACTCTTTATGCAGCCGAGGAGAAGTGATCCGTTGCTTCTTCGTCGTCCGGTGTGCCCATTCCTTCAGTAACCCGTCTATCTTCTGCCTGATCTCCCCCATGACTGGGCGCCCGCGAGGTGCAACCTCAACCCGCAGGGGCACCGACTCTTCCAAATACTTCTTCACCGTCCGGCGGTTCAGCCCCATCTCCCGGGCTATCCGCCTGACACTCTGTCCTTCGCTATAATGCTTATGCCGTATTACGTGTACCTGATTCATCTTGAGCATGCTCCTTCCTTCCAGACGCCTTATTGCGCCTGAAGGAATCATGCCTCAAGGTGGTGCACTTTCCGAATGCCGACTGGTGCACTTTCCGAGTGCCGCGGCCAG
>JBAXWB010000066.1 GCA_037128595.1 bacterium | reverse complement strand
GCGTATCGCGCGATGCTCACGCAATACCATGGCTTTTACGAGACGCTTTTCAATGCCGTTCAGGACAGCGCTCCGTCCGGGTATGCCGCCGCCGTTCTGCCTGGGTCGGTGCCCTTCAATTCACCCCCGGACCGTGTCGGCGCCTGCACCTCCAGAAAAAACTGGGGGTCGCTTCTGTCTGTGATCGGCCTGCCGTGCAACTATGCCAAAATGCCGGCGCTTCCCGCCATGATGACGGGGGCCGATGTGGAGCTGTTTTCTGATGCGGATTTGAAAGGTCTCCTGATAAACGGTTTGCTCCTTGAAGGCCTTGCCGCCGAGAAACTCTGTCAACGCGGGTTTTCGACCGAAATCGGGATTTCGGCAGAACCGTGGACGGGAGCTCGCGTGTCCTGTGAAAAGTGGGGTGGAGTCACTTTAAACCCTGACGTCTGTTATTCACGCCTGCGGCCCCTTGATCCGAAGGTGAAGATCCATTCGACGCTTTTGCACCGCAAGTCCGGCGTGAGCATGGATTTTACCGAAGTGGGACCCGCCGTGACGCTCTTCGAGAACCCGTCCGGCGGGCGGGTAGCCGTTTTCGCGGCAGCGTTCGGCCTGAATAACACCCTGTCGTCCTTCGGCTTTTATGACGAGGATCGTAAGCGCGAGATTCTCGAACTCCTTCAGTTCGTCTGCGGAAAGCCTGTGGAGTTCTATTATCCGGGCGACGCCGAGGTGTATCTCAAGGTCCGCCGGTTCACTGATGGACGATATCTGCTGGCGTTCTTCAATCTCGGACACGACGAACTGGACGTTTTGCCGGTCATTTCGGCATTTAACATCACTAATGTCGAAATGATCGCGCAGGACGGCTCCTGGGAACAGATCGATTTTGCGGATGGCTGCCTCCAAACACCTCTGTTTCCTGCGCAGCCGAAGATATTCCGTGTTACCGCAGCGATTGAACTTCGAGCTTCTGGAAGAGGGGTTCGATCCAAAGGTGGGTTTGTTCTGGATGAAAAAGGAGCGAATTATGAAACGTGTTAAGTCGCCTGAATTCCCATTCATGATAATCCGGCTATGGCCGCATCATCACCAGAACGCGGCGGATTTCTCGGAACTGATAGGGGCCTTGAAGCGCAATTCAAAGGCGTGCGATGAGGTTTGGTTTTGTACGGAAATCGGCTTCCCGCCCATGGCGGCACATGAGCATTCCGCTGGCCTGATGGCTAAGGCCGCAGAAAGGATCCGGGAATTGGGAATCAAGCCTGGACTCCAAATCGCCAATACGATTGGCCATGGCGGCTTGAGTGTGCTTCAAGAGGATTCGGGGGCTGCGTGGCTTCCGATGATTGACGCAAGTGGGCGCTGCAATCCTCCCACTCCTTGTCCACGATCCCATGCGGCGTTGGGTTATATTGACCGGATGACCCGGGTCTATGCCTCGTGGCAGCCGTCGTCCATTTGGATTGATGATGACCTGAGGATGAATGCTGTCGGGGGACTTGCCCAAGGATGTTTCTGCCGGGAGTGTGTGAAACAGTTTTCACGGGAGCAGGGTAAGTCCTATAACCGCCGCTCATTGGTGGCGGCTTTGCACAACCCTACGGATGGCACGGTTCGACTCGCTTGGACGAAATTCAACGGATTGAGTCTGGCCGGGATTGCCAAGGTGATTGCCAAGGCGACGCACCAGGTGGCGCCGGAATGCCGTCTGGGTTTCCAGCAAATCGGGCATGAGCCATTCCTTTACTCAGGGCCGGACTGGAGTCCTGTCTTAAAATCCCTAGCCCAACATAGTCACCATGCGGCAGGTGCCCGGTTGGGACATGGGTATTATGCCGATCACAGTCCGCGCCAGATGATCGACAAAGCCTTCTTGATTTCGCGGCAGATATCGCGCCTGCCTGCTTGTGTGGACCAGATTTGCCCCGAGATCGAGGGTTACACCCATAACGCCTTCGGTAAATCCGCCCACGGGCTGGCGGTGGAGTCGTCGCTGGATCTGGCGATGGGCTGTAACAGCTTGTCCTATGCGATTCTCTGTTCAGGACATGAGCCGATGGCCTGGTACGAAACACTATTATCCCGGCTTACCCGGTACCGCCCGTTCTGGGAGGAGCTTGTCAAGATCAACTCCGGAACAATGCCGGGCGGACTTGATATGCATTTGGGAAAGAATCATGTGGCGCGTCCGCTGTTGCCGCAGGAGCCGCCGTTTGGCTGGGGGAAGGTCAATTTAGAGAGCCTCCATAACCTGGCCTGTCTGGGGCTTCCGCTCTGTACAAGCACGATAAAAGGACGGGAGGCAGTGATTCTCCATGCGGACGCCGTGGATGGTTTGGCGGACAAGGAATTACGCCGGATCCTGTCTGGTGGCGTCATGATGGATGGATTGGCGGCTTGGCGAGTGCAGGAGCGGGGACTTGGGAAGTGGCTTGGGGTCGAGGTGGCTCCGGTTTCCGGGGCGGTGCCGTTCAATGAACGGATATCCGCGGATACGCTGAATGGGATTTACATCGGGCTGAAATGGAATGGTGGCTGGGGTAAAACAGGCATCTATACGCTGAAGCCATTATCGCCTAAAGTCCGAGGGCTAGGGCATTATGAGGACCGTTTGGGAAAGCACCATGGGATGACCACGAGTCTCGCTGAAAACAGGGCGGGTGGGCGGGTGGCGGTATTTGGGTATTACAGTTGGTTCAGTGCGCCCAGTGGAGCCAAACGCAATCAGTATCTGGCGGCGGCCGACTGGATTACGAGAGGCAAACTGCCTGTGCTTATCCAGACCACTGCCCCGGTGATGGTCGTTCCCCG
>JBAXWB010000065.1 GCA_037128595.1 bacterium | reverse complement strand
GCCGATGCCGAGCCGGTCATGGGGGCTCCGAAATGGAATCCGACCCGGGAATTCAAAGGCGGTGTCGCCGGATCGCTAGGGCCCCGGGGCCGAAGCCGACCCCGAAAATTGGGGGGCCGGAATGGAAACCGACCCCGGAAATTCAACGGTGGGTGCGCCGGGCCGGTGCGACCCTGGGCCGATGCCGAGTCGGTCATGGGGGCTCCGAAATGGAATCCGACCCGGGAATTCAAAGGCGGTGTCGCCGGATCGCTAGGGCCCCGGGGCCGAAGCCGACCCCGAAAATTGGGGGGCCGGAATGGAAACCGACCCCGGAAATTCAACGGCGGGTGCGCCGAGTCGGTTGCCGCCCTGGGTCGATGCCGACACAGAAAGGTGGTGGCGCGTCCGCCAGATTTGGGAGCGCGAATGCACGCGCAGCTGGGCTCAAGGGGTATTGGCTATCCAATAACTTGAGTCGAGTCCGGATTTATCCGGATCCAATGGGGGAACCGCCGACGGGCGGGGGCAAAGCCCGGCACCGCGCCTTCAGAGCGGGCTCCCGGCAGGGCAAGAGTTGGGGGCTGGAAAAAACGACAAAACCCCGTTTTTGGACATTTTTGCCAGCCCCCCTCTTGAGTCGGAAACATACATAAACTTGACAAAACTACATTTTCAACTCAATTGAGTAGCATGGGAGGCGTAAATCAACCTGGTGGCAGAAGTGGAATAAAGATGTCCTGCACGAGCAAGGCCATCAATACAGAAAGGGCTGACGGTCATTTAATGCGGAAAGGGGATCTCGCGCGGGACTCAATCAAGCAATTGAAGGAGTTCATCAATCCGATGCGCCTCAAGGCGGGGTTGCCCGAACTGGAAGTGCCAAAGCTACAGGTGGACGATACGATCTCGGATTACGAGGAAGGGGACCAACTGGGTGTCGAAAGAGGGGAATTGATTTTGGAACAGCGTCTCTATTTTCGGGATGCGGACGGCAAAGTTATAGGCGAGGCGCATGATGGCGACGAATGTGTAGCCGCTCACAGCAGGATCCGTCGTGAGCGTGAGGCTTACCGAGATCTCGATGGTCGCTTGGTTCAGGCTGGTAAGGTTGCCAGCATCCGCAAGGGCAAATACATGGATACCCCAAGAGGAAAAAAAATGCGCCCCCGGCAAATCAAGGAGCGCAAGGCATCTGGTGTGTTGAAGTCCATCATGGTGCGACTCATGCCTCATGAAGGTGAAATTGCAGGGCGGCACCTCACACTGGAAGACCTTGCCAAGGCGATGGACCTGACTGTGGAAAATCTCGAAGAGGCAGTGGGCTGCGAAGCGGTGTCGGCGGTTGCACACCGAATGAGAAACCGAGACTGCCACCTCCATATCCAATTCACGATGATCAAGCCGTATGTGGAAACCGCCTGGAAGTTGGGGAAAATTTTGAAGCCCTGGCGCGAGAAGGCTGCCGCCATGGCCCGCTCCTCGCTGGCGGAAGAAAAGGTCTTGAATCCCGGTCCCAGTGCAATCGGTGCGAGAAAGAGGGCTCTGATTGCTTCCAAAGAATTGGAACCCGAGCCTGTCGCCGGAATTGAATTTCGCAAGATCTCGGGCAAACGCTCGCTACAGCAGGATGCCATTCTCGGCTATTCGTTCCGGCATAAGTTGAATCTGGTTCGGTTGGCTGAGGAAGGCGGGGATCCCGCGTTAGCAGACCGCGTCATTTGTCGAAAAGACGGCCCCGGTCGATTCAGGACGATTGCAACTGCGGATGATAAGGATCTGGAGGATCGGTATTTGGACCTGTGGTTGGAGAGGATATGGCGGGGTGCCATCAAGGATCGGCTTCCGCCGGAGATTGTTACAGAAATGGCGTCTGCGGGCATGGCTGCCGCAGTCGACTACGCGACCTTTGGAACCACTTCGGTCGAGGAAAAACACTTGAAGGATCGCAAGGATGAACTGGAAGAAATTGGCAAAAAGGCGCTCTTAGACATCGACACTGCGGAAAACGCCAGAGAACTGGCCGAGTCGGCGGCAAGGCGTGCGGACGAAGCCGCCCGGGAAGCGGAGGTGGGGATCGCCGAGTTGGCGACCCGCCAGGCTGAATTTGACGCCAGGGCTGAGGCTTGGGAAACAGAAGTGGCGCAACTCCAGGCCGACATTGAGGCGGATCGCCGGAAAGCCGTCGCCGAATTGGCGGCTGCAGGGATGGCTCGGACTCGGGCAGAAGACGCGGCTCGGAAGCAGGCGGAAACTAGTCTGGCTGCGGCCAAGCGGGAAGAGGCAGAAGCCGAGCTTCGAGGGTTCCAACGGGTCTTTGCCAAATTGTTTCCGGGCAAAAAGGCGAAGGCCGAAACGGTTGTGGAAATCGAAAGAGAATTGGAGTCAGGTATCGTGGGAATCCGTCAAGAGGCCGAGATTGGTGCCTGGGCAAATGTTCTCAAGTTCTTTGGCAGGAGTGAAGTTTCGAAGGATGCGACGGTGGAGACATTGGCTCAAGATGTCAATAGGGCCATTGTTGGTCGAATTGTCGCTGGTTTGGCTGCTGGAGTGGCTAATGTATTTCGGATTTTCGGCCGGGAGGCTCCGACTGTGAAGACGCAGGCCGACGCTAATACGGTGTTGGCTGATGCAGCCGAGGCATATACCGCAGATGCCCGCCGGGACGGCCTGGCTTTGGCGGTGTCCAGGATTCGGGGGGTAGAGGTTTCTGCGGTCGGGGAGATGGATCCGGCTGCATTGACCTCGGAAATCGAGAGAGAAGCCGTAAAACTCAGGGAGGGTTTGGTTGCCCCAACATGGTCAGCTACAAACTCGCTGGCACAGTATGTTTTTGGAGGCAGTATGGCCAAAGTTCTGAAGGGGGGAAACCAAATCGTGCAGGAAATGAGAAATCTACTGAAGGGGGAGTTTGACCGGCGTGGCAAAGCGGAGGTTGAGCTTGAGAAGGCG
>JBAXWB010000064.1 GCA_037128595.1 bacterium | reverse complement strand
GTTATATGACAAATCAAAGACTTTGTCCCGTCTTTTCCTTGGGGATAAGCGCAGGTCAAGCCGCCGCACTCCAGGTCGATTCGCTAAAGAGTGTGGCAAGGGAGCGAAAATCCGGGGAATGTCCTGGGATGATGAAGCGATAGCACGCCGGTTCCCTTGCTATTGGAATCCGATGCGTTTCTGAGGCGGGTCCGGAGGCTCCATGAGGTCGCGGATGGCATCGAAGACAGCGCTGAAACTGGCATCGTACTTGTTTTCAAGGGCCACGACCTTGCGGGCAAGGCTCTCGACAGTGAGGGCCATGCGGCGCAAGCGGACAAAGGCGCGCACGACCGCGACGCTCATTTGGACCGCCTGCGGGCTGTTAAGCACGGTGGCGGCCATGATGGCACCATGTTCTGTGAAGGCAAACGGCATATACTTGCGGTGTTTTCCGCGCTTTAAGGTTTCATTTTGCAACCTTAAAGACCGCCATTCCGCCTCGGTGAGCTGGAAGCAGAAGTCATCAGGGAAACGTTCCCGGTTGCGTGTGACCTGTTGGTTTAGCCGTTTGACCGTGACGCCATAAAGGTCGGCAAGGTCGGAATCAAGGATGACAGCCTGGCCGCGGAGGCGGATGATGGCGTTCTGGGGTTCGGGCAGGAGAGGGCGCTGGATAGAATTCATGAGACAACAATACTTCGACGATATAGGAAATCAATAGTTAAATATAAAAACGCGATAGTATAATGATAGAAGCCTCTCTGTCTCCGCGTCTCAAGCCTGGTACTCCAGGCAGGTGGTGAAATATTTCTTTCATGAACCGGCAGGTGCCTATCCCATGCTTTGCTGGTTATAGGGTGTTGTGAAACGTAATCTTTATCTCACCTTGGAGCGCGTTGAATTCTGGATCCCCGGTGACGAGTTCGGCATTTAACGCTTTGGCGAGCGCTGCGGCAAACGCATCGGCGAGGCTGATGCTGAAGCGGGACTTGAAATCGGCCGCCAAGTCGGATAGTTCGCGCGTACCCGGGTGGAACTTGATTGGCAAGGCGGGAAGGACCTCCGTGGCTGCATTCCATGCGGCCTGGCCGTCTTTCCGGAGGATCATGTATTGGACCTCCGCGTAATTGATCTCCGACATGTGCAACGGTTGGTCAACCTTGCCTGCCTTATGGAGGAGATCCTTTACCCTGGCGCCCAAGGGCTCGCCACGGAAATAGGCAATCAGCGCAAAACTATCAAGAACGATGGCGCGCATGCCGGGCCTCCTCCAATTTCCGTTCTTCCCGCTTATGATCTGCCCACTCCGCGTCAAAGGACTTCCCCTGTGATTTCGGTTTAAGCAACCCGAAACCGCTGTCAATGAGTGCTGGCGTCACAGGCTTGAGTAGAATCCCTCCCGCCGTTGCGGTCACGATGGCGCGGGTGCCCCGCTCGATATGGTACTGCCGGCGTAGCCAAGCCGGGATCACCAGTTGTCCCTTGGTCGTGAAACAAACGCAGTCTGCCTGAACCGTAGTATTCATAATTAAAAATATGACATTAAAAAAAATGTCCGTCAAATAGTAAAAGTATAGATATCGATGATGATGTCTTACATTATTGCGAGAGCTTTGGAGTGTGGCGGCTTGACCTGCTCCTTACACGTAAATACAGGAAGACTGCACCACTGATTTAAGAAATAGGAGAAATCCAGATCAAAACCTTAGGCCAAGCCACGAAGTTCGCCTGAAAATTGGATTTCCAAAATTTCCCGGATTAGTGGTGAGGTCTTCTCCTTAAATCCGTGTAAGGCGCAGGTCAAGCCGCCGCACTCCAAGTGAAAACTCCTGTATTTCGGTAGGGCGAGGCGTCCCTGCCGAGCCGTCTTGGGTTCGTTTCGTGTGTTTCGTCATGCCCCTATTTCCGGAGATTTGATATCAGGAGGTCTGGATTCAATCCGCCCGTTATAATGCAAAACATGTGAATAATAGAGATCGTGTATAACGATATAAAACATTTATGGATAATGCATTACAATGCAAAAGCAAATTTGCAAAGTATATGGACAGAGAGTCTGATAAGCAGTAGGATATCTCCAACGTATGGAAAGCACCATTAACAGCAAGGCGGTCGCGGAATTGGCCAAGACCGTGGCGCTGGAGTCGACGCTGGTTTCGAGTGACGGGGCGAAAGAGTTGCAAGATGAAACGAGTTTCAAACATGGATGTACAGGATAGACAGGATGGGGAAAGATGGATTGGTTTGAATTCAACTTATCCCGTGCATCCTGTATATCCATGTTAGGAATTCGGATTTTGGTTTCGGATGAAAAACGTAAAGAAGGAGATGGTAATGGGAAAGCCTGAGGCTGGAAAAATGATTGTCAGGTGCTTGATGGCTCTTAGCCTGTTATCGGCTCTGCCGGCGGTGGCTGCCGACATGCCCAAGGAGGATTTTTCGGCCATTTCCCCGCTGGTGCAATCCTGGATTGATAAAGGTCATTATCCCTGGGCGGTATTGCGCGTCTATCAGGGAGAAAAACTGCTCTATGCCGGACACTGGGGCTGCTACAACCAGGCCGACAATATCGCCAATATCGCCTCGGGCGGCAAGGTGCTGGAGGCTGCCACGTTCATGACGGTGGTGGACGAAGGCAAGATCAACCTCGACGCTCCCATCTCGACCTATCTGCCGGAGTTCACCGGCACCAATGGGCGTATCACGGTCCGGCAGTGCCTCTCGCACACCAGCGGGTTTAACCAGCTCAAACTGACCGAGGGGTCTATGGATCATATGATTCAGCAGATGGCGGGCGCGAAGTTGCCTAATGAGCCGGGAACCCGGTTCTTCTACGGCAGTCACGGCCTGACCGTGGCATCCTGTATCGCCGAGCGCGTCTCAGGTCAGAGCCTTGAAGACCTCTTCCAGCAGCGTATCGCCGGGCCCTTGGGGATGATTCATACCAAAACCGGGCCCAACCTCTATAGGATCGAGTCGGCCGAGGGGACATCCGTGGTCCCCTACACCAAGGCGAGCGAATACGCCCGCTTCTTGGAGATGCTCGCCAGCGGCGGGATGTATCGTGGCAAACGCGTGCTTTCCGCCAACAGCGTGCAGGAGATGATGGCCGACCAGGTGCGCGGGGCGACGATGCCCGGCGGCAATTTCCCGGAGGAGTTCAACCTGACGGCGATGCTCGGTGAAGGGAAGCACGGGTGTTATGGGTTCTGCCTGTGGCGTGAGCAGGTTGATGCCGATGGGAATGCCACCCTGCTTTCGTGCCCCGGCTGGAGCGGATTCTACCCTTGGATTGACAAGAAGCGCGGGGTGCATGGGGTCTTCCTGGCCAGAGTCGCCGACAGTTGGAATTTCAAATGGAAAGAGTTCAATCCCATG
>JBAXWB010000063.1 GCA_037128595.1 bacterium | reverse complement strand
ACAAAGTCATCCCTCTGCCATTCAGGTGCTTATGAAGTCAAATGGATAGACCCTGTCCCAGGGACAGCACCACAGGCATTATGCCTTTACGGAGCTTTATGAGATCCGCATTGTTGAACCAGCGGATTCCTTCCCTGTGCTGTTGCTTCGATCACGTGCACATCCGGTTGTGAGGCAGTACGCTGTGTCCCCACGTGTCTCGCTCGATAATCTCAAATCCATGATCGACACCCATAAAATATAAACATCAAGTATCCCTGGCTTTAGCAAATCCAGTCATTGGTCGAGTTCGGCAAAATAATATGAATGATGAGGTCCAGATTGAAGTGATTCCGTACAAGCCAGAGCCAAAATGGTATCAGAGTTTTGGCTGGAAGATACTGACGTTCATTTTCCTCATGCCAGTCTGGGTGGTAATCATCTGTACAGACCCTGCTGAGAGAAGATCAATGAAGATCTTTTCCATCGTTATGCTCATCTTCGCCATATGGTTGGGCATAGTGAATGGCCGATGGGACAGGGATTCAAGGGCAGTCCATCGGGAGACCTATACTGTGAGGCCCCTTTGATGAATGCCACCCCCCATATCCTCTTCATCTGCGGACGTAACCAATGGAGGAGCCCCACCTGCCCGTATATATGCCAATGACCAGAGGATAGTGGTCAGGTCGGCAGGGGTGAGCCGGGAAAGCCGCCATCTGGTCTCCCTTAAGGATATTGAATGAAATACATAATGGTCATTATCAACCCCATGACCCTCTTTATGGTGCTGTTCCTCATCTATGGTGTCAGAAGCTTGCGGAGGAAGGAGCGGGTTTCAGCCGTCGTGTGCCTGCTCCTGTTTGCCAGCCTTGCATTCAATACTGTTCTGTTGTGCTTGAGAGTCAGGTGAATTGCCGGTTCAGAGGAGGGAGGGCATCAGAATGCTAATATCCATGGATCCCCCGGGACTGACCAAGGGATGGCCAGGCAAACCGTTCCGCCCTTGAATGTGGGCAGATGGCCTAATTATTGAGAAAGGGGTTTACATCATCTCGGGTAAGGATAAAACCGGAGGAAAAGCGGATAGAGCGGACGTCGCCGCTCATCCGGGGAAAATCCTTGATAACGGGATTCGGCATAATAACTAGTTCGGCCAGAAAGATCATGTTATTTCTTGCACGCATAGGACGGGGAGTGTATCTTCATAGTAGATACATAAGGAGATGAATAGCATGATCACAAAAGTCCAAAAATGGGGAAATAGTCTGGCGGTCCGGATTCCGCGGTCCGTTGCGCAGGATACGCATTTAAGTTCAGGAAATTCGGTGGATGTGGCTGTTCAGGATGGTCAGATTGTGATTGCTCCAGCCCGGCGGCCACGTTTTCGTCTCGATGAACTGCTCAAAGGCGTCACGACGCAGAATCGACATTGTGAATCTGACTCGGGGGTTGCCATCGGACGGGAGGCTTGGTAATGGCTGCCTATTGCCCTAAGCGTGGCGACGTCGTCTGGCTTTCTTTCACTCCGCAGGCTGGTCATGAGCAGGCGGGCCACCGGCCCGCGTTGGTTCTTTCCCCAGAGTCCTACAATCGTAAGGTGGGCCTTGCCTTGTTCTGCCCGATAACCAGCCAAGTTAAGGGGTATCCGTTTGAGGTTCGCGTACCACAGGGATGCCAGGTTTCAGGTGTTGTCTTGGCTGATCAAGTTAAAAGCTTGGATTGGAAGTCTCGACGGGCAACCTTTTGCTGTAAACTTCCGGCGGAGGCTGTTCACGATGTCCTCAATAAGCTTGGCACATTGACTGATGAATGAGATCCATCGCCGATCGGGATAGGGGACCCCATCGCTGAGGCCCCCTCCCCCACACCACCGTATGTACGGATCACGTGTACGGCGGTTCGGCTGTAAGAAAGCAGTAATTACCCTAGAAGAACCAAACCGAGTTTCTGCGTGAAGTAGTCTTCGGGCAGGGCCGTGTGTAACGCGCTTTGCTTGCTGATTCGCCACGGCCTTTTGCGCGTATTTCCCATACTGTGCGCCCATCGGGGATGAACGCCGCGTGCGAGTAACTCGCGCACCTTCGTTCTCGGAAGGCGCCACTGGCTCCAAACGTAGGCACGAAGCCGACGCAGTATCCAGTCGTTCAGCGGCCGGGTCAGGTTTTGAGATGTTCCTGTTTTGAAATATCCCCACCAGCCCCGGATGTAATCATTCAGCTCCCGTATGATCCCGTTCAGACTCCGCCCACGGTCCCGAGCTGTCAAGGCCCGGATTTTCACTTTGAATCGCCGCAGGCTCTTCTCATGCACACCGATTCGGGTTGCCCCGAAAATCCGCGTAATGCGGAAGCCAAGATATCGCACTATCCACGGTATGAATGATTCGGTCATTCCCCTGTGGCACGGAAAGAAGCTCTATGATCTTGCCACTGTGCCCAAACAATGCTGGTGGGTGCCCGGGGCCGACCACAATGATCTACACCTGACGGACGAACAGGGCTATTGGACACATGTTACTGACTTCCGTGATTGGCTCGAGGACGGGAGAACATCTACCCCAATTTCCATCCCTTGACAAAAATTAATTATGCCAATATAAACCGGTTTAGATGTCATATTTAAGGTTAAAACAAGGAGCAAGAATACGGGATGTGGCCGAGGCACTCGGCCTCTCAAAGACGACCGTTTCCCTAGTCATGAATGGGCGGGCGGAGAGCGTCGGGATCAGTCGGGCTACCCGTCAGAGAGTGGTGGACATGGCGCGGGAGATGGCCTACCTCCCGAATCCTGCCGCCCTCGCAATGGCGACTGGCTACCTGGCCGCCATCACGGCAGAACCAACACCGCCAGTGATGCCGCCTTCGGCCTCTGAACCGCCGCATCAAGCGCCAGAGCCAAAGACGCCAGTATCTATTCCCCTCGTCCCGCCTCTGGCCTCAACAACTAAAAACCCAGCAACTCAGACACCGCCGGCCGAGCCACCGGTGTCTGTCCATGTCGTCGAGGTGCCAGCAGAAGAAAGGCCGGTGCCCGAGCCCGAGGCCGAACCGGAACCCGTGCCACCAGTGGAGCCGGTGACACCGGACCCAGTCCCAGAGTCGTCTGTGATCGAGGACCCACCGCCTCCGGCCTCAACAACCAACACCCCAACAACTCAACAACCGCCCGCTGAGCCGCCGGTGTCTATCCCTGCCGTCGAGGTGCCAGCTGAAGAAAGGCCGGTACCAGAGCCTGAGGCCGAACCGGAACCCGTCGTCCCCGTGGAGCCGGTGACACCGGACCCGGATCTTGAGCCGCCTCCGGTCTCAACACCTACCGACCCAGCAACCCAACCACCGCCTGCCGAGCCGCAGGTGTCTGTCCCTGCCGTCGGTGTGCCAGCAGAAGAAAGGCCGG
>JBAXWB010000062.1 GCA_037128595.1 bacterium | reverse complement strand
CATCGCACTTTTCTCCTTTATTGAAAAGTGTCAATCTACAGCCGGACGGGACACGAACAGTCAACATTGAACATCCAACGTTGAACAAAAACGCGTTAGCCCCACTCATGCATTGTTCTGTAGTCAGGCCAATTGGACTTTCAGTTTCTTCCCGAGCGCAAGCGCAACGCTTTCCAAGGTGAGAAGTGTGACCGACGCATTTTCCGGATCGAGAAGGCGGTGGAGAGAGGATCGGCTGGTTTTCATCATAGTCGCCAGAGAACTCTTGGAGAGATTGCGTTCAGCCATTTCTTTCGCAATCTGGTAAGCGATAACACGTTTCACGGCGGTCGCCTCGGCTTCGGCAAGCAGACCTTCCTCCATGAGGAACTCGTCGAAATCACTGCCAATATGCTCATTTTTTTTCATGATAGTGCCTCCTGATACTGCTTAAGTCGGGATCTGGCCGTATTGATCTCCGTCTGCGGGATCTTTCTCGTTTTTTTGATGAATCCATGCAGGAGGATCATCATCTGTCCGTCAACGGTGAACAGAACTCGGGTAATCCCATCTGGAACCTTACTGCGGACTTCCCACAGATATGGCTCGATCTTCTCCACCAATGGCATCCCGAGCGGCCAGCCGAACTGCACGGTTTTGATATCCTCGCCAATAGCCTTTTTATGAGACGCAGCCAGAGACTTCAGCCACTTTCGTACAGGCTCTGTTCCCGACTCCGTCCGAAAGAACACAACATTGAGTCTTATGTCACCGATACTCATTCATGTTTACTGTACCATAATAGGTACTTCCGTCAAGTAGTTCACTTCGTTTGTCAGGGGGATAACATTGAACAAAAAGCGTTAGCCCTGTTCGATGTTCGTTTTCCTGGTTTTTGTCAACTGACGCGCTTCAGATCGCGGAAAATTAGAGAATTAGGTGGTGGCTGCGTATTCCGGCAGCGGCCGGACACCTATTCCGATTTGAGCCGGACACCTGTTCCGATTTTGGTCGGACACTGATTCCGGAGTGGCCGGACACCTGTTCCGGAGCTTCCGGACACCTCTGAAAAGGGGGTATAGCGACGCTGGATAACAAAGGCCATGATATGCCTCCAAAAGGAGGCGAAGATGGCAAGGGAGATGTTATCCATGAGGAAGTTGTCGGAAGTGCTCCGGTTGAGTCTGGAGCAGAAGGCGTCGATAAGGCAGATAGCCCGGAGTTGCTGTCTGGCCCGAAGCACGGTATCGGATTATCTGGGACGGGCAAGGGTGGCAGGATTGGGCTGGCCCTTGCCGGAGGGGCTGGACGAGGATGGGCTGGAACGGCGGTTGTTTCCGGTCAGGGAGGGGGACGACACCCGCCCTGCGCTGGATATGGTTTACCTGCGCAACGAGATGCGCAAGAAGAGCATGACGTTGCAGTTATTGTGGGAGGAGTATCGCAGCCACACCCCTTCGGGTTACAGCTACAGCCAGTTTTGCCAGCTTTACGGGGATTGGCTGGGATGCCAGTCGATCAGCCTGCGACAGGAGCATCGTGCCGGGGAGAAGTTGTTCGTGGATTTTGCCGGGGACACGATCCCGATTGTGGATCTGCTCACTGGCGAGATTACGCACGCCAACCTGTTTGTGGCGGTGCTGGGATGCAGCAACTACACTTATGCGGAAGTGACGGCAACACAGCAGTTGCCGGATTGGATTGGCGCCCAGGTTCATGCCCTGGAGGATATCAAGGGCGTGCCGGTGGTGGTCGTTCCTGACAACACGAAAACGGCGGTGAAGCGTCCGTGCTGGTATGATCCGGACATCAACCCGACCTATCAGGAGATGGCCGAACACTACGGGTTTGCCGTGATCCCCGCACGCACGCGCAGACCGAAGGACAAGGCGAAGGTGGAAGGCGGGGTGTTGATCGCTGAACGGTGGATCCTGGCCCGGTTGCGCCATTACACCTTCTTCTCCATCGCGGAGGCCAACGAAGCCGTCCGGCGCCTGCTGGGCTGGATGAATGCGAAGCCCTTCAAAAAGCTGCCCGGTTGCCGCAACGAGGTGCTAGAGCGGTTGGAGCGGTCTGTGCTTAGGCCACTGCCGGAACACCGGTACGAGTTCGCGGAATGGAAGCAAGTCGCCGTGAATATTGACTATCACGTAGAGGTGGACGGTCACTACTACAGCGCCCCCTATGGCTTGATCAAACAGCGCTTGAGCGCCCGCATCACACGCGACGGAGTGGAGTTGTTTCATCGTGGCAAGCGGGTGGCCGCCCATGTGCGCAGCCACCAGAAGGGTCATCATACAACCCTTCCGGAACACCGCCCCCCAGCGCATCAGCAGTTCCTTGAGTGGACTCCTGCACGGATCATTTCATGGGCTGGCACCATTGGTCCGGCTTGCGCCGAAGTGGTGACCCAGATCATGGCGAGCCGCCCCATGGTGGAACACGGCTACCGCCCCTGCATGGGTGTGATCCGGCTGGGAAAGCGGTTCGGGAATGACCGGCTGGAGCGGGCCTGCGTAAAGGCCCTGAAGTTGAATATCGCCAGCTATAAGCGCATCGAGAACATGCTCAACAATGGACGGGACCGCGTGCCACTCCCCGACGAAACGGCCCCGTGTCCCGTGGGGGGACACGATAACGTCAGGGGTGCGGAGTATTACCAATAACGGAGGATCTATGCTTTACGAACCAACGATTCAGAAAATGCAGGTCATGAAGCTCCAGGGGATGGTGGAAGCCCTGGAAGAACAGCGCAGGAGCACCACCATGGGAGATATGAGCTTCGAGGACAGGCTGGCGATGCTGGTCGAGCGACAGTGGCTCTGGAAGGAGAATCGGGCGTTTTCCACACGCCTGAAGTTCGCCAAGCTACGCCAGCCGGCTTGCATGGAGGATATTGATTACCGCCATAAACGGGGGCTACAACGCAGCATCATGGAGAACCTCGCTGGCTGTGACTGGATCCTGCACGCCCAGAACTGTCTTATCACTGGCCCCACTGGCGCGGGCAAGTCATATCTTGCCTGCGCTTTGGCCCAGAAGGCCTGCCGGGACGGCTACAGGACACTCTACTTCTATGCTCCCAAGCTTTTCCGCGAACTCAGTGCGTGCCAAGCCGACGGCACATTTTCGTCCTTGCTCAAAAGGCTGGCCAAAACCCAGTTGCTGGTCATTGATGACTGGGGGTTGGAAAAGGCCTCGCCTCTGCAGTACCGCGACTTCCTGGAGATCCTGGATGACCGCCAGAACCGCGCCGCCACCCTCATTACCAGCCAGTTCCCGCCAGACCGCTGGCATGAACTGATCGGTGATGCCACCGTGGCCGACGCCATACTCGACCGTCTCGTCCATAGTGCCCACCGCATTGAACTCGACGCTGATAGTGATTCCATGCGCAAGCACCGGGCTGGTAAACCCACCTCCAAAAACTAATATCCCTGCCCCCTGCGGGGCAGGCTCAACCATGATCCCCAAATGGGGAAAGGAAGAAGAAAGAGAGGAGAAAGGTCGCGTCCTGAAATAGGTTGTCACTTTGGGAAAGGAAAAGACCAAGGTGAGGA
>JBAXWB010000061.1 GCA_037128595.1 bacterium | reverse complement strand
GCCGTGCCATTGCGGGGTTCCGGCGGTGTCTGTTTGTTGCCTGGAGTGGCCGCGGGCTTGCGGGGTTCGGGCAGTGCTTGTTTGTTGCCCGGGGTTGCCGCGGCATTGGGCGCTGCGCCCGCCGGGTTGGTGGCACCGGGAATTGGCTGGCGCGGGGTGGGGGTGCCGGCAGCTGCGGCTTTGGCCGGCCGTTGGGCAGCGGGCGGTGCATTGCCTTTGCCCAACTGGCTCGGTGCCTTCGCCACAATCGGGGACCGGGCGTGCTCGACTTTGCTAGGGGCCATGAGTTCCCCGGGTTTGAGCGCGGCAGTGCTGGTGCCTTTGGCTTCCTGCGTGCGGCGCTGGGTGCTGGCCACTCCCACTTGCTGGCTGCGCTGGCTGAGCGCCTGTTGTTCCACCTTGGTGACTGGCTGGTACCTGACACCGCTGTTTTTGCGGCTGGCCATTTGGGTCAGTGGCGTGGCCACCAGCATGCTGCCCTGTTTGAAGCTCGAGGTGCTGGAGATGGCTTGCTGGGCGCTCCAGGTGCGAGGGGGGCGGGCGCTGACGTTGGCCTGGCGATATTGGTAGGACGCTGCCATGCGGCTGTCCCATCCCTTGTCCTGGCGATGCTGCCAGCGCTGTTGGGAATAGATGGGGTCATAGCCCAGGCTGCTGGATTGGTAGGCATAGGCGGAATAGTATCCGTTCTGCTGATAGCTGTTATCATAGTAGTCGCCGAAATAGTAGTGGTTGTAGTGAGGGCGCAGGAACAGCGCCTCGGCGAAGACCGCCAGATCGATGGCGATTGCCGGCGAGTAGGAATAGCCGGATTGGGAATACACTCCTGAGTTGAAGTACACCGGCGCAAACAACGAGCCGCGGCGATTCACCGGGTAATCCCAGTAGCCGTCCACGAAGATATATCCGCGTGGCGTCCACACATAATGGGACGGACTCCAATCCCAGTCCGCGCGGCCGCGTGCCCAATGGCCCGGGCCCCAGGCATAGCGGTCCTCACTCCAGATCCAGTTGCCCGGTGTCCAACGATAGTCTGCCGAGGGTGCCGCCACATTCGGGCCGTCTTCCACCGTCGCGGGCGGTGCTGCCAGATAGGTCGTCTCCCGGGTGGTGGCGTCGGCCCAATAGCCTGACGTCCACTGGAAGCCTTTGGTCGTCTCGCCCCAATAGCCGGCCATCCACTGGCGGCCTGGCGGCAGTGCGCGCCAAGTGCCACTGACCCACACGAAATCCGTGCGTTCCTCATCCCACGCCCAATAGCCGGGGATCCAGGTGACGTTGTTGCCTTCCGGGCGTTCGCCTGGCGGCACTTCTTCGATCGCCTCCGGCGGCGCCTTGGGCACCACGATGCCCGGTTCCGGATTGAAGATGACTATTCCGGCGAAGGCCTCATGGACCGGGCCGCGGGTGAGCACTTGCACTCCTTGGGCATCGGCATCCGGCGCGGTGGCAACGGCTACTGTGTCTCCGCCCGCAGCGGCGTGGTGGATGGGCATGCCCCAAGTCAGCCCGCCGAGGGCAACGAGCGCCAGGGTCTGGCAGCCGATGCGCGTCCGGCGTGGCAGGGCGGTGGATGTGGTTGCAAAGTTTTGCGTTCCGACAGTCGAAAAATCCTTACTCCCATAAGGATTCCCAAAATCGGCCTATTCTGGAGAAGGTCCCGCCCTTCAAAAACACCCTGCCTTTGACCGCCACCCATGTCTACCGACTCGGCGACAACCCCTGCGATTGCACTCTCTCCTGTCCGTCGCCTTGGGCAATCGGATAATCCACTGTGGCAACCGTCATCCATGTGGGTCAGGGTGAGGGTTATCCATCATTCCATGCTCCACACACAATGAAACGACCTGAGAATGCAAATGTTCAGCCCTTAGGACCCTAAGCGCTCCAAACTGAGGAAGCCATCTGCACACTATGCCAGTCACCACTGCGTCGTTTGGCGTCCATTCTTCTCCTGCCAGCATCCTCTCAACCAACCTTGTGTTCCACACAAGTGAACCACTCAATCCATCTGGAGCAGGTAGTCCCGGCGAGTTCGCCACGGTTGGAGTCGCGAGCTCGGGCAAATAGTGAAGCAAGAAATGGTATGAAGGATCTGCCAAGCTATCAGGTATTGGAGCCTCTTGTGTAAGGTAAGGAATGCCGTTTGCAACGAATGTTCCAAAATGAAACCCCGAGCGTTCATTACTGTATCCAAGTGTGAAAAAGCATTCACCCGGAACTGGTTCATGAAATTGAGAAAAACGCGAAAATTCGATTGGAACTGCACAATGACTACAGTAACTCCAAACATCTGTAGCTATTCGTGATATCGCCAAGTCGAAGGGATAATCGCAAGCAACAAATGGCGTCGCGAATCGAAACACATGATCGGCCCCCATGAACTGATGCGTAATCGATGTGTCAACGAGCTTGGCTGCTACGTGCTCGTTTGTGATTAAGAACACCTTACCATCATATCTAAAATATGATCCCGAACCCCAATGTCTGCCACAATCTTTATCTACCACTTCTGAAAGTGGAGTGACGTAAGGTTGCACATAATCGATCATCAAGTCAATTGCATTAGCGCAGCGCTGATCCCAGCCAATGTTGTTCATATGCTTATGAGCTTCGAATCAGAGTGAAGAGATTGCCAAGGATTGCTGTTACTCGCCAACTACAAAAGTTCGGATTGGTGATATTCCTGATTTAGTTTTAAGCGTCGCATTAGCAGTAAATTTACGCATCCAATTCATCTTTCTCATAATACATGTGTTACCATGATGCTTTTGTTCGGTCCTTAATATCACAGCGCCGACCGCTTCTATAGTTGCATCAAGCGTGTATTCGATTGTTCCAAAATGCAGAGATCCGGACATTTCTAGCTGGTAGAATATATTTAGGTAATACCAACCATCCTCATCCTTCAAGATCAATCGTGGTATGCTGGTGAATAGTAGTGATGCGGTTTCATCCATTTCCTTAGAGCGCTCCCAATCGTATAAGCGTCTTCCCAGCTCTTCGCTTAATATAATTCTGGGGTAAATGGCTTTCGTCTTACTGGATTCCAGATCGTAGGCATCCTCGATAGTGGGGCCAAAAAAACCGAGACTGTCGATAAACGCATCTCCAAGGCACGCCCCTCCCCTAACTAAAAACCCAGAATTCACAATTCTGATGATTGATAGCGAAGTGTTATAAAGTGCGATATACATCAGGTTTAAATCGTCTTTCCGATTATTCTGAATGCCCTCCTTGTAGGTATAAAGGATAAACGCACAGTCCGAAAAGCTCCGGAGAATGCGGGTATGGATTACATGAGGCGTTGTGGCCTTTCGTGCCTCATTATTCTTCACCTCTTCATGAAATATTTGGTGAACAGCATACTTCTCGTCGAACGTAGTCCTATCCTTTGTCCCCATAATATCAAGGAAAATGACGGCGGTAGTTTGGTAAGATTTTGACATATTCAATTGTCTTTCTAAAAAAATCTCAATTCCCAGGTTTTGCCAAGACGGTGCCCGCTATTCTGAGCTATAAATCAGTGTAATTCTACTAAGTTAATGTTTCGCTCGTAAGAGTTTTTCGGTTTTCGCTGAAAT
>JBAXWB010000060.1 GCA_037128595.1 bacterium | reverse complement strand
GAACAGCTGATTCTGCCGACTTAATTCTAAAATATCACCAGCCAATGAAACCAACTGAAGCCCTAGAGAAATTTGACGCATGGATGCGTGAACGCCGGTTGATGCGACGGACGCGCGAGTGCTATCTAGGCCATGCCTCCCGATACGCTCGATTTCAAGCCCCTGGATCGGTCACTTCTGAGGACAAAGTATGCGCGTACCTTTCATGGTTGGCGGGTAACCGTTCATCGGTTACCCAGAAGCAGGCACTCAATGCACTGGTGGCGCTCTATCGCGCTCTTGAAAAGCCCCTGGGAACACTTCCAGAGTGGGTCCGTCCATCGGAAAAAAAGCGGGTTCCTGTATGGGTATCACGCGTTGAAGCGATTTCAATTATTGAACTGTTACCGCAGCCGTGGAATGAAGTTGCAAGCCTGCTTTATGGGTCTGGTCTGAGGATTTCAGAAGCCTTGCAACTGCGCTCCAAAGACCTAGATTCCCATGCTGGAACCGTGACCGTGCGGGAGGGTAAAGGAGGCAAGGATCGCGTCACTCTTTTGCCCCAGTCCATCATACCGGCGTTGACGGCCCGCTACCGTGTCAACCGGGCGATTTTTGATGAGGACCGGAGGGCGGGAAGGCCCGGCGTCGAGGTGCCTTCCACAGTGGCACGCAAAGCGCCAAAATCAGGTGCGGAATGGCCATGGTTTTGGGTCTTCCCTGCGCCGGGAGAAAGCACCGATCCTGAGTCTGGAACCGTCCGCCGCCACCATCGGCATGAGGACGGATTTGCCAAGGCGCTGAAAATAGCCTGCACCCGTGCGCGGATGAATAAACGCGTCACCGCCCATTCATTTCGCCACGGCTTTGCCACCTCTTATCTTGCTGCCGGTGGCACGATCCAAGAACTGATGGAGCTGATGGGCCACACCAATATCCAGACGACGGAAATCTACCTGCATTGTCTGCCTCAATTGGCCTCCAGAGTTTCCAGCCCGCTGGACAACGTGCTCCCCATGTTCCGCAAAACCGCCTGAATAAATTCTCATCCAAACATCAATGAATACCATGAACCACCCCTGGAAATTAACCCCCGCCGACCTGACCAAACGCCTGGAGCATTGCACCCCGGAAAACCAGCGCCTGCTCACCTGGGCCTTCCACCATTGCGCCGGACTCGGCATGGTGCTGGCCGATTTTTGCCTTGCCTCCGATGTCAATTACAGCACCATGGGAAAGTTGCTCAATGGCACCTACATAGAGCCACGCGGCGATGGCGCTCCTTATGACCTCCCTACCGGCTGCGCTCGCAATATCGCCGCCTACAAGGCTGCCATCGTCGCCAAGCTGCCAAGCAGCATTCATATCATTTCAACGGACACCTCCCGCAAGGTGGCCTTCAACTGCGACCTCGCCCGCGAAAGCCGCTCCCCTGTGTTCCTGACCGGGGCCAGCCATATCGGCAAGACCACCGCCCTCAACAAGTACCGTGACACCCGACCGCATGACACCTTCCTGGTCACTGTTACCTCAGGCATGGGTGCCAAGGGCCTGGCGGTGGCCGTGTGCGAGGAAATCGGGGTTTCCTCCAGCGGTTCGCTGGCGATGATCTCCCGGCGTCTGCGCAAGGCCGTCACCCGCGATATGCTTATCATTTTCGATGACTTTCACGTTCTCACTCTGGCCAGCACCCCGCGCACCTTTCTCTCCGCCATGGAATTCATCCGCGCGCTCTACGATTCCGATCAATGCGGCATGCTGTTCTCCACCACGGACATTGATTTTGAGCGCATCACCAAGGAGTTCAAAACCGCCCTCCACCAGCTGCTGCGCCGGGGCATTCACCGGCCACATCTGGGCAGCACCCCGCTGCAAAAAGACGTGCGCGCCATCCTCGAAGCCCACGGCCTCAAATGGCCCCACAAATCCATCCTGATCGACGGCCAGCGGCCGTTCGAACTCATCAGCAGGCTTGCCCAGCAAACCGGCCTCAAGGGCATCACCGAGCGCCTGCGCTACGCCCTCAAAATCGCCGCCCGCGAAGCCTCCCCGGTGACCTGGTCAAACTACCTCAACGCCGAAAAAATCGTAGCCAGTAATTCATCCGCTCCGAAAAACGACTGGGATTAAAACAACCCCTCCAATCTACCCACACAAACACCCCATGACGCCAAACAATACAACGATTGCCACCGCAGAAAAACGCGTGATCAAAGCCGAAATTACAACCCTTAGAAAAGCCCTCCGAAAAGTCGCTCTGGACTGCAAACGGGAAACCCGCAAGGGGGTTTTAGCCAAGGGGAAAATTGACAAGGAAATCAAACGGATTGCCGCCATTTTGAAACGTGAAACGGCGGCGGTTTATCGCCGCCTTTCAATCCTCCAAGGCCGCCTCTGATTTGCCCGTTTTAGCACCCCATAATTGCCCCCATGACACCCACCCAAATTTCCACTGACATCGAGCGCGGACTGGAGCTTAGAAAGTCGATCAAGACCGGACAAACCGAGCTTAAAGAAATCGAAAAGCGACTGGAGCAAGCCGGTCTTTCCGGCGAGCAAATCCCCCTCCAAGAAGCTGACCGCGAGGGCCGCCAATTCCTCGCTAGGTCACCCAAGCTGGGATTGATTGTGCCCGTTGTTTTTGAGTCCGACCAAGTCGTTAAATCCTTCCGACCGGACACCCCAATGCACACTGATTTGGAGCGCATTTCACACGGCCAACTGAGCCGGTTTTTTATCGAGACCCGCAAGTTTGACCGGGTCCAGGAAGAGGGCCAGGCTTTCCGCAAAGCGGCCCGCGAAATCCTGTCAGCGGCGGCTCCTCTATTTATCTCAGCCAGCCTCCAACGGGACAAGGCCGGTATCCCCAAATCCCGCACCATTATCGCCTGGGACAATGCCAAGCCCATTGACCAGGTAACTGCCTGACTTCGGCCCGTGGGGCCGGTGCGGTTTAGCCTCCGCTTCGCATTCATGCCGGCCCCCAAATTTTCCCTTATCCACCCATCCAATGAGCGCTAAATCCTGGTCCACCACTCCACTCTCAAACATCCAAAAAGCAACCCTGTCGATTGCTGCCAGGGCGGCGTTTGACATTCAGGACCGGTGCGGCCTCGTCACCGAAAAATTCGACGAGTGGAGGCATCTCCAAACCCGCATTGCATGCGGTATCGAATCCCTCAGACGTTGCAACCAAAACCACTACCGCTCCATCCTCGGCCATTTCCAGCGCCTGGCCGGCAAGGAATCCGCAGCGCAAAGCACCTGGTCAAAAACCGGACGTGTTGCCGGTTCGACGGAAGCCTCAGACACCGCCGAAAACCGCGAAACAATCCGCTGGAAACTTGACCAGCTCATTGCCACATCTGGCGGACTGATTTCCGATTCCTATGTTGCCGCCATTATCCGCGACAAGTACCACGGACGGGCTCTCACCGAGCTGACCTCCAACGACCTTCAGCGGCTCTTTTTCACCATCCGCACTCGCCTGACCGCATTGCGCAAGAAATCCTGATTTTTCGGGTTTTATTCACAAAACCTCTGTCCCTGGGGCGTTTTTGGCTTTCTCAGTCACAAAACCTCACCCCGAACGAATCCGGCCGAAAAAGCCTTTATTCTAGGCACTTTCAGGCTTTTTCAGGTTCGTTCACAATTCCCAGAACCTCGTGTCCCTCTGCGCTGTTCGGGCGGTGCCCGCGAGATACTCCATCAAATTGGAAGCTCCGTCG
>JBAXWB010000059.1 GCA_037128595.1 bacterium | reverse complement strand
GGATAGGGCCGCCCGGCGCGGGCATGATGGGAGCGCGCTCCCATGTGCTGCCGCGCTCATGGCGCGGCACCTGACTTTTGCATCCCAATGACGAAGTCATGATATTGTCTGTTCTTCACCAAACGCCGGACCTAACGCTGGGGTGGTGGTGCCCAACTCCGTTGTCATCAACCCGGTCGGAGCGACCTTGGAATCCGGGGAAACAGCCCAGGTCGAAGGAGTGCTGGGATCGGCATGGGCGCGGTGGACAGCGCCGTCCACCGGCGTTTGGCTGCTGCAAAACCCTTTGGACAGGGTGGGGATTGTGCTGTGGTCTACCCCGACACCTTTGTTTCCCAGTCCTGTCCAGGCATCCACTGATTCTTCGTGGACCCCATACAGTGGCCTGCCCGGCACACGTTCCTTCGCGCTATTCTCCTCGGCATCGGTCAACGTTCCCGCCACGGTCCGGAATCAGGGTAATAGCTGGATTCTGTTTGAAGCCGTCGCAGGCCCAGAATACTGGATCGCCGGTTATGACCGCTGGCAGAGCGAAGCGCCGATTGCCCTCGATCTGGAACTCGCGGCTCCAAACGACCTCCGGGAAAACGCCCGGAATTTGGGTTCAGCCTCGGCGATTCGCGACGAGGGGCATTTTCTCGGAGCCAGCATAACACCCGGCGAGGACCTGCCGAATGATTTCATTGTTTCCCGGACGGTCTGGCGTAGTTGGACCGCTCGCGCCAGCGGCCCGGTGGATTTGCTAGTCGAAGGGCAGGGAGGGCCTGCGGCTTCATGGGTCGCGGTCCAAGCTTTCTCTGCAGGTGGGAAAATCGGCAACGCCCTGCCCGATACTTGGGGGCGCGAGTGGCGGTTTGATGCGGTGGCAGGCGAAACCTATCAATTTCAGATCTCAGCCACGGACGATCCCAACACGGGCTTTCTATTCCACTTGCTGGCGGCAGAATTGGCGGATCACTTCGCGGAAGCTGTCGATCTCAACGGGCGAGCGCTGCTTTCGACGGTCGGATGCACGCTGGAGACGGGAGAACCGGCGGCCAATCCAGGGGAAGGAAGCGTCTGGCTGCGCTGGCATTCCGGGATGCAACAAGTGGTGAGCATCATCCAACAATCCTTGCAAGCACCCGGGCATTGGCATGAGACCAATTCGCGGATGGAGGTTTTCACCGGCGCTTCCCTCGCCACATTGGTTCCAGCCTGTGTGCAGACATCACCCGGCTCGGCACTGTTTGTCGCCGAAGCAGGACAGACCTATCACATCCGGGTGCTCGCCAAGGCGGAGCTCGACGGCGAAACTCGAGTGACCGTGACTTCCCAGGCGACCGGCCCCGGTTTGGAACAATTGCTGGCGGAGGCGGGAGCGCTCCTGGCCACGCCCGGAGTAGGACGCGATGAACAAGCCCTCGCGCTGGTGAATCAGGCGCTTGCGATTGCCCCTGCCGATCCGCGTGCCCATTTGGCAGCGGCGTTACTGGAACTGCGCCTCGCCGCCAAGACGCCCTCTGGCAGGATCGTCGCTTCGAGGTTGGTTGCGAATACTTCGGATTTGTTGCCGGTGGTTTTTGTGCCATCAGCAGCCGCAGGGGCGAATGGCGAAATCCCGAATGGGCTCTCGTTCGAGGATTTTCTGGCTGACTTCGGCGCCGAGGCTTGGCCCCACCTCTCCACTGCGCTCCAGCGCCTGATTTCCATCACGGAGCCCGCCGCCGACTTCAGCCATTACACGTTACCGGTCTATCCACGCGGCCACGGAAGTGCCGCCGGCTACGAGACGGATGCCCATGACCGACGGAACATCGCCGCCATGATCATGACCTTGCGCGGCGCACTTGATTACCTCGCGTCGTTGGACGGGTCCCTCCCAGCCTGCGACTTCTTCGGGTGGCTGTGCGACGGATCCCCGACGCTTCAAGATTTGCTGGGCCGTTATCCCAAGTTCCTCACCTTCGGCCCCTACGACAACCGGTTCTCCGCCTGGCTATGGTTCACTGCGGCCACTGAGCAATCCCAAATGGCAAAGGGACTCTATCAAGCCCCGTGGCCTTGGTCGGACTCAAGCCTATTCACATCCAAGGATAAGCCCCGCCTCGACCACTGGTTCGCTTGGGTCGAAAGCGCCAATGGCCCCACACTTTATAACTGGGAGGACCACGCGGATCTATCCAGTTGGCTGTTCGGCTCAAAATCGCCACGGTCACTCTTGCCGACCGTCGTGGGAAACCGCTTGCGGGCCTATTCGACTGCGGATGTCACTTTTGACGGACTGCTACCCGATTCGACCACAGCGAACCTGCATCGTGCATGGGCGGCGCGGGGCTGGCTGGCGGATCACGAAGAACTCGGTGCGTGGCTCGCCAGGAACTTTCCGGTGAACACCCCCAACCCGTCGGAAGACCCGGACGGCGATGGAATTTCATTGCTTCTCGAATACGCCTTTGGCCTTTCACCCACAAGCCCGGACCCGGCCCCTTACCAACCGGAATTGCGCCGGGTTAAATTGGCGGACGGCACAAGGCGGAGCGAACTCAACTTCCGCCGCCGGGTCGCTTTGACGCAGTCGGACTATTGGGCTTACAAATCCTCCGACCTGGAAACGTGGGAATCCGTGCCGGTGCCCGAAGAAGCGGTGCCGGATGCCATGCCAGGTTTCGAACGCGTGACGGTATCCATTCCAGACGGACCCTCGCCACCAGATCGGGCATTCTTCCGGTTGAGGTTTGTGCCTCCATCCGATTACTCCGGTGACACGGGGGGAGTGATCGGGAGCCAGTGATCGGTCACGTTTTTGCCACGCACCTGCGGGCAGGATCGAGACCGCCCGCTCCCCTCTGGCCACCGGAGCCCCTCGCCTTGATCGGCCCGCCCGGCGCGGGCATGATGATACCGCACTCCCATGTGCTGCCGCGCTTGTGGCGTGGCACCTGGCCACGGGGACTGGGGCAGGGCCCCCTTAGCCAATGCGTTTCATGGATCGAACAGTGCGGTGCCCAAAATACCACTAGGTTTCGTGAATACAAAAACCTGTCCAGTTTGATTTGGGAAAAGCAGATGCGGGCGGAGACAGTCCAAAATACAGGCGCGATTATTTGAATACACCTTACCCACTTTTGGCCGGGAAGAAGGCTCTTCCCGCGCTGCTACCTTGTAGCGGCTCCCATCTCAGCGGGTGATCCCCGCTACGCCCCCCTTCCGGGTTAATGCAAATTATTCTCATTAACGTTGCTGTGCAGACCGGAGACATCTCCGTATTGCGGAAAACTGGCATCTGGTGTCTTGATTGGCACACAACCCCAAGTCCCCCGCAGCATTCGGGCACAATCCAGTCGCTCGTTGAATTTAGTGGATAATGACCGGCCACACCCTTTTCTGTCGCGCCAAACGATTGCATATCAATCACTTACGAAGTCACATCCGTGTAAGTTTGCCTGATCAATCCAAATCTCCCCAAAATGCACCCGACGAAAGCCAAAAAACAATTTTTCACTTTTGTCTTGACGTGCTAAAGACGATCTGTCGGAATGACCCCGAAGGGCGGTAGTTAGGAACTTTCACGTTTCGTTCACCTCAGATAAGTAAAAAAGACCAACATTAAACCAGTAGAAAGACAACGGTTATGGGAAAATTGATCGACATTGCGCAGACATACCTTACAAGCGATGAATGGCACTTTGAGAAGGTCGAAGGAAAGGACCTGATTGTTTGCTCGGTTAAAGGAGATAATGCATCTTTCAAGATCGCCATTAGAGCGAACGAAGACACCGAAAGAGTGACTGTATTTTGTACGAGTCCGAACTTGGTTCCAGAAGACAAGCGATCCATCGTCGCCGAATTCATTACTCGTGCGACTTACGGACTCTCCTTTGGGAACATCGAAATGGACATGAGTGATGGAGAGGTGCGAGCAAAGTCAGCGGTTGATATTGAAGGTGGAGTCCTTACGCCAAAGATGGTCGGATCGCTTATCAGTTGTTCCGTCAACCTCATGGACAAATATTATCCTGGTCTAATGGCTATCCTGTTCTCCAACATAACAGCTTTTGATGCGATCCAGCAGGTAGAGAAGAAGTAATACCCAAGAAATCACTTTAACATTTAAACATTATGAGTTTTCGTGAAAGCATAAAAGTATGCAAATGGGGGCCTACTCTTGGCCTTCATCTTATGCGTTCCCTTAGCGCTGGACTGATATGGAGTATTGTTATGTTAGTGGCTGGGTCGAAGGACATGCCGCCATTCATGCCTATGATTATAGTCGTGGGCTTCTACTTTGTAACCGTATGGATGTTCATGGGTGTTTGCAAATTCATGTCCATCTTTGTAGGTGGCTTGGCAGATCTCATATGGAACCTATTCACACTTGTTGCTGCCTTAGGAATCGCAGTAGGCGACCCGGTCTTGTTTTTCCTCAACAAATGCAAACCAGGATTGCTGCCTGTTCAAAAGTTTAATTTTGTCAACTTTGCCATGATTTTATGGGTCACTGATCCAGAAAAGATTTGACAGAACTTTGCGGATTCCCTCTAAAATAATTCACAGCCATCCCACAGGATGGCATGACTAATGGCTAAAAAATGGACTGGTG
>JBAXWB010000058.1 GCA_037128595.1 bacterium | reverse complement strand
AAAGACTTTGTCCCGTCTTTTCCTTGGGGATAAGCGCAGGGCTTGACGCCGCTTTCCCACAGCCTGGCTTGACAGGCTGTACCTCGTCCGGACGTGCTGGACTGATCGAAGAACGGCGTGTCAAGCCACGCCGAAGAAAAGCGGCGTCAAGCCGCCGCACTCCAAATAGTAAACCGGCTGAACTATAACACCAACCAAATGGGCTGGATAGAGGGCGCAATGTGGGGCTATTTTTTCTTCTGCCCGTTTTCGAAATATCGGATCAGGTCTTTCGACAGGGGTGGGATTTTCTGGGCGTTGCAACCCGATCGCATCGATTTATGGCCTTGCACGCCGACCGCCACCGAGTTCCTGGCGGCAATGGGAGAGGTGTTCGTTTTGATCCCGTCCCGGACGAAATTCAGGAATTCCCTGACGATGGCGGGATCTGACCCGCCATGGGAGCCTGTCTGCGGCTTCAGGTTGTAGACGATGTCGGGGGTTTCTCGGGAACTGCGCTGGGTCCAGACATGGACCGCACAGTCACCGCTGTCACCGATATTCTCAACCCGGCCTCGGGTGCCGATGAACGTGTAGTTGCGCTCGGCATCCGGTGTGTAATGGCATTGCATGTAACTGGCCTGGGAGCCGTTATCCAACTGCATCATCACCATGTTGTGATCCTCGACATCGATGACGGGGGAAAACCCCGTCTGCTCCAGGGGCGGCCATTGGGCCACATCCCATTTCGCACTGCCGGGAACTTTTGGTGAACGGCGCTTGCATTTGTCATACACCGAAAGCATGCCCATGCCCACCACGGTTTTGGTGTAGCCGCCCATCAACCAATGCATGACGTCGATATCGTGTGCCCCCTTCTGGAGCAGGAGCCCGGTGGTGTTCTTCCGCTCCGAATGCCAATCCCGGAAATAGGCGTCCCCCCCGTAGTTGATGAAATGGCGGCACCATCCGGCTTGCACCTCGCCGATCAAGCCTGAATCGATGACCTCTTTCAGTTTCAAGACCATGGGGAAATGCCGCATATTATGCCCGAGATACAGTTTTGAGCCGGTTTGGTAGGCCGCCTTCAATAGGGCGTCGCAGCCTTCAATCGTAATGGCCATCGGTTTTTCCAGATAGACCGCTTTGCCGGCCTGCAGCGCGGCCAGCGCGTGCTTCTCGTGCAGGAAATCGGGGGACGTGATAAAGACCGCTGCAATCTCCTTGATGGCCAGAAGCTTCCGGTAATCCTTCGAGGTAAAGACATCGTTGCCGGCGAATTCCTTGAATTTTTTCAAACTTTCGTCATTAACGTCGACGCCGGCCACCAGCCGGTAGCCCTCTTCCGGGAGATGGGCGAATTTAGCAAGCCCACCCCGACCCCCAACGCCAATCACCCCGATTTTAATCTCTTTCATATGGATGCACCCTTTTTGTATTTCGAAAATAGGTATTTCAAATATTCATGTGTGATATTATCATTATCAGCCTGTATAAAAACAAAAATAAAGTGTTTTAGATGTAAAATGTTAACAAGGATGTGTGATCTTGACTGATTTACCCAATCATCACGATGGTGCGGCCGCTTTTCCCTTCACCCTGCTGGCCGCCACCCATGGAATTGCCGATGCCCGAACGCAGGCCATCGAGCGGGCCGACTATGAGTGTTGCACGGTTGAATTCGTCTACAAGGGGAAGGGGATTCTCGAGATCAATGGACAGGCCTTTGCTCCCGGGGATAATAGTGTCTATTTTTTGCACAAGCATAGTGATCACAAGTATTGGCCGGATAAACGGGATCCCTGGAGTAAGCTTTTTTTGTGGTCGATGGGGCGTTGATGGATTATCTCCTCCGCATCTACGATGTCGGTAACACATATTTTATTCCCGATTGTCCACAGCTTAAGAAATATTTTGATGAGATGATGCAGCTCAGGCTGAGCCGGGGTGAAATCGACCGGCAGGCGGCCATCCTGTTTCACCGTTTTCTTGAGGAGTGCCATACCCTTCTGCATGGGGCCACCACTCCCTTCATTGCCACGGAAGTGGGGGAGCTTAAGAAATATCTGGATGAAAATCTGGAGCGCAAAGTCTGCCTGGCCCGCTATTGCCGGGAAAAGAAATGCTCCTGTGCCAGCCTGATCCGCCGGTTCAAAAACCATTTCGGGACATCGCCTTATGACTATCTGATGCAGCGGCGCATTGAAGAAGCGCGGCTCCTGCTCCGGCACTCTGCCTTTTCGGTCAAGGAAATCGCCTCCCGGTTTAACTTCTCCGATCAGTATTATTTCTCAAATTACTTCAAACGCAAAACCGGCCTATCCCCTCTGAAATATAAAAAGGAAATGCAGAAAGCGATATCTGTGCAACAGGTTAACCAGACAAAATGATGGAGACGGTGGTGGGAACGTGCCATGATCCCGCCCGCAATCAATTTGGAACATTTTGGTGATGAAACCAGGGAAATACAAAGGAACATTGAGTATGGAATCGACTCTCTCTTCAACCGTGTCATGGACGGGTCAGTGGCTTTTGTCGCCGGCGTGCGGCGGCCCCCGTACCGCCGCTCCCGCCGCTTATTTCAGGAACTCGTTTTCGGCCGGTGGCCAGATTCAGAAAGCGCTGCTCCATATCACCGCGCTCGGCCTCTATGAATGCACGATCAATGGCCTGCGCATTGGCGACCATGAATTCGCTCCGGGCTGGACCGACTATCGCAAGCGGGTTTACTTTCAGACCTACGATGTGACCCAGGCCATCCAGAAGGGCGAGAATGTCATAGGGGTTATCCTCGGCGACGGCTGGTATTCCGGGCATCTGGCGGAAAAGGACCGGCAGTTCTATGGGGAACGCCCTCAACTGCTCGCCCAGCTTGAAATCACCGGCCAGGACGGGTCCGTTTCGCGGATAAGTACCGGTCCCGAGTGGAAAACGACGACGGGTCCGATTCTGGAGAACGACCTCGTGATGGGAGAGGCCTTTGATGCCCGCCGGGATCTGGGTGACTGGTCGCTACCCGGCTATGATGCGGGTGCCTGGCAGCCTGCCGTGGTCGCGCCGGATCCGGGCATTGTCATCGAACGCTCACCCGGTCCGCCGGTCCGCCGCTGCGAGACGCTGGTCCCGCTCAGCGAAAATCGGCATGGGCCGCATTGGATCAGGGATAAAGCCCGTGTCTATGATCTCGGACAGAATATCACCGGGCGGATCCGGTTGCGGGTCACGGCGGCGCGTGGCACGAATCTCATTATCCGCTATGCCGAGGTTCTTAATCCCGATGGGACGATGTATACTGAGAACCTGAGGTCTGCCCGGGCTACCGATTACTACACCTGTGCCGGAAGTGGTGAGGAACGATGGGAGCCCCGGTTTACATTCCATGGATTCCGCTTCGTCGAAATCAAGGGCCTGAAGAATGAGGACCTCTGCGAAATCGAGGGGATTGTCCTCCATTCCGATACCCCGCCGACAGGAACCTTCGCCTGTTCGCACCCTTTGCTCAACCAACTCCAGAGTAATATCCGGTGGGGACAAAAGGGGAACTTCCTCGAAGTACCGACTGATTGCCCGCAACGCGATGAGCGGCTTGGCTGGACGGGGGATGCGCAGGTATTCATCCGCACTGCTTGCTTTAACATGGATGTGCGAGGCTTCTTCCATAAATGGCTCAAGGATATGCGCGATGCCCAGTGTCCGGATGGCGCTGTTCCGGCGGTGATCCCCAACACCGCCTCGTTTGGACTGGGTGGGGATGGCGGGTCAGCCTGGGCGGATGCCGCCTTCATTTGTCCCTGGACCCTTTACCTCTGCTATGGCGATACGGAAATCCTCCGGGAACATTACGATTGCATGGCTGGTTATATGGAGTATCTGGCGAAAAACAAAGTGAAGGACTGCATCCGCTCGCATCCGGAGGTCGACGGCTGGGGCGGGTTTGGTGACTGGCTGGCGCTCGATGGCAGCGGCAGGACCGAAGGTGGAACGGCCAAGGATCTGATCGGCACCGCCCATTACGCCAATAACGCTGACATTATGGCCAAGTCGGCAGAATTGCTTGGCAAGAAGGACGATGCCATTAAGTACCGGGCCTTGCATGGAAAGATTGTCGACGCTTTCCGCCGCCGGTTTGTCACGCCGGATGGCCTTGTGGCGGGCGTGACCCAGACCGCTTATGTACTGGCGTTGCACTTCGGGTTGGTGCCGGAGGGCGCCCGGGCTACGACCGCCCGGGAGCTGGTGCGTAAAATCGAGGCCAACGGCATGCACCTGGGAACCGGGTTTGTCGGCACCCCGTATCTGCTCCATGTGCTGGAAGCGTCCGGTCATCTGGAGGTGGCTTACAAACTCCTTGAACAGGAGACCTTCCCCTCATGGTTGTTCCCGTTGAAAAACGGGGCCACGACGATCTGGGAGCGGTGGGACGGTTGGACGCCTGACAAGGGGTTCCAGAGCTGCGGGATGAATTCGTTCAATCACTATGCCTACGGGGCGGTGGGCGACTGGATGGTCAGCACGGTGGCCGGACTGCAGTTTGATCCGCAGGATCCTGGCTACAAACACATTATCTTCAAGCCCCGCCCGGGTGGAACTCTCGCGTGGGCCGAAGCCCGCCTGAAGACCCCGCAGGGGGAAGCGGCCATCCGGTGGGAACTGAAAGAGGGCGCGCTGGAATTGGCGTTTGAAGTGCCTGCCGGGGCCCGGGCCACGGTGTCTCTGCCGGAAGGCTGGGGGGGCGTGCCGGCCACGTTCGGCCCCGGTTCACACCGGGCCATCGGACGCGCCACGAAGTAGGCGTCATTCCGCTGGTTATTGACCTGTGTAAGGTTTTTGAATAGAAGCATGCGAAGAAGAAATATGGTTGTACGGTAAATAATCCGGAGAATTAATGATGAATGACCTACTCCTTTTGCCTGTCCCCGTCCGTTGCGAGCGTAGCGGTGGAGACATTGAATCTGCCGGCCTTGCCGTGCGTGAGGTGATTGCCCCTGCTGACGTGCGCGAGGCCGGTGCGGAAGCCTACCGCCTCGTCATCAACGCCAGCGGGGCTTGCATCTCGGCCCGCACCGAAACGGGCCTGCGCTGGGGCCGTGCCACCCTGGACCAGCTCCGCCGGCATCCGCGCATCCCCTGTCTGGTCATCGATGATGCGCCGCGTTTCGCCCACCGCGGGGTCATGCTCGACATCAGTCGTGACCGGGTGCCGACCATGGCGACCCTGTTCGGCCTGGTTGATCGCCTGGCGGCGTGGAAGATGAATCACCTCCAGCTTTACGTCGAGCACACGCTGGCCTACGTCGGCCATGAGGACGCCTGGCGTGTGGCCTCACCCATCACCCTTGAGGAGTTGTCGGCGCTGGATGTCTATTGTTCCAACAAGGGGATTGCCCTTACGGCCAACCAGAACTGCCTGGGTCATTTTGAGCGGTGGCTCAAGCATCCGCGCTATGCCCCTCTGGCGGAGATGGAGGCGGGCCAGATGGTGAACGGGTCCTGGTATGTGCGCCCCAACACCTTGTGTCCGGGTGACTCGCGGGTGCCGCCGCTGCTGGACGACCTGCTCTCCCAGCTACTGCCGCGCTGTTCGGGCGCGTATGCCAACATCGGCTGCGATGAGCCCTGGGATCTGGGCAAAGGTCGCAGCAAGGCGGACTGCGAGACGCGCACCCGCGGGGTCGTGTTCTCGGAACATGTCGCCAAGGTGGCGGCCATTGTGAAGCGGCTCGGCAAGAAGCCCCAATTCTGGTGTGACCCGCATCCGAACGAGGGCGATGGCCTTCCCAAGGATCTGATCGCCCTGGTATGGGGCTACGAGGATATCGATGATTTTCACACCCGCACCCTGGCACACCGTGCCGTCGGCCGCGAAGTGTGGGTGGCGCCCGGTACGAGCTGCTGGAGCTCCACCACCGGCCGGACCTGGAACCGGCGGGGGAACCTCGATCTGGCGGCCAAGGAGACCGAAGCGGTCGGCTTCCTGACCACCGCCTGGGGTGACGGCGGACACCGCCAGCAATGGCCGATCACCCTGTTCGGTTTTGCGGACTCCGCGATGGCCGCCTGGTCGGGTCCCGGCCATTATGATGACCGTGCCGCCGGCCTGCAGGCGTTCGATTGCGCTGAACTGGGTCCCTGGCTGGCGGCCTTGGGCAATGTGGATGCGGAACTCTGTCGCGGTGAACGCCGGAAATGGGATGGCAGCCCCTATGAAAAGCGGCCCATCACGAATGCGACCGCCTTATGGCGCGAGATGCATGCCAACCTGTTTGAGCAGGTGGGGGAAGGGGATACGGCCGCCTGGCGCGAGATTGCCGACCGTCTGGATGCACTGCGGCCGACGCTGCCCGCCGGTCTGTCAGACCTGCTGACCCGCGAATGTCTGCACAGCCTCGACATCGCCCGCTGGACCTGTGACCGGGCGATCCTGCGCCGGGGCGAGATTACCCTGCCGGCCCGAAAGGAACTGGCGGCACGTTTCTCGGATCATGTAACCGTGTTCCGGAAACTGTGGCTGGAGCGGAGCCGCTATGGCGGGCTGGAAGAAGGAAGCCAGCATTATTTCCAAATCGCCTGCCGGTGGTAAGCCGTTCACTGCGGACTAGGGGGATTAATAAGGAAGTAGATATTTCGACGGAACTCATGACATGGCTGTTCGCCATCCTGCTGTCAGTTTGCAGCCCGTGGAAAGCGGTTCAAACCCCGGACGAAGTTGTCCCCGGACACAAGCGTGACCCGGTTCCCGTATTTCCCCCTCCCATCCGAAAAACAGGATCAACACCAGAGGGTGACTAGAGCGAAGCACAGGTGGCAGCCGACGTCCTCGGCGGCTGAGGGCCTGTAAAGTTCCC
>JBAXWB010000057.1 GCA_037128595.1 bacterium | reverse complement strand
GCGTTGCGCCTCATCCGCAGTGCTTTATGAAGTCAAAACAAAAGACCCTGGTCCCCAGCGGGCGCATCTGCGATTAGGTGAATGAGGTCGTGGCTTCGCCACATCAAGTTACCACATCACAAGCAATTACATAAGAAATCGAGCCGGTTTGGAGCCTTAGAAGGCCGGGGAAAAAACAATTCTCCTTTGCGATCTTCGCGACTTCTGTTCAAACTCTTCGTTTGGTTGCGAGCCCCTGCCCATGCCGGTTTCTGCTGCCGGTTTCTGCTTGTATTCAGCTGACTACTTACCTATTTTCATGGAATGGAACATCGGCATATCAACCATAAAGAATTCACCACCGTTGCGATTGACGACATCATTGAGCGCGGAAACCGGTCGGACTGGGTTGAATTGCGCGATTCCGCAGTTTCGAATCCTGTCCTTATGGTCAAGATCCTGCGCGTTTGCGTGGCACACGCAGATGATCCTGGCGCCCAACGCTACCACCTCTGGAGGCATTATGCCGAGCGGCGAGTTGCCTGAATGGGATCTCCTGCTTTCATCCGCCGCTCGCCTGCAAAAAATACTGCCCTCCGCAGTGCTGGTGGGTGGATCGGCAGCCGCCCTTCATGCCGGGCACCGTTTCTCAAGGGATGCCGACCATTTCCTGCCTGATCTGACCCCGCGCTTTGACAAGATTCTTGCCGAGATCGAATCTGTTGCGGGCTGGAGGACAGCGCGCGTAAGACGTCCCGTTATGATTCTTGGCAGTCTCGACGGCATCGAAACCGGAATACGTCAACTCATACGGGATCAACCGCTCGAAACGGTCCGGATGAAATGTGAGGGGCAGGAATTGACGGTGCCCACCTTGGCTGAGATTCTGAGGATCAAGGGCGTCCTCATCCTGAAACGAAATGCCACCCGTGATTATCTCGATTTCGTAGCCTTGGCAGATGCCATGAAAGATGACGCCGTTGTTGAAGCATTGCAACAATTCGACGAAATCTATCCGCAACCCAACGGACAATCGGCATTGCAACAACTGCAGATTCAACTCGCCAAACCCCTCCCCTTCGACTTGGAAGAGACGCATTTGGGTGAGTACAAGAATCTCATTCCAAAATGGCAGAACTGGTCAAACGTCGAGGCCGTCGCAGCGCGGGTCGCAGAACTGCTTCTCGAATGCCTATAGCCCAGAGGGACCGAGGGACAGGCACCTATGTGCGATAGCCTGACTTGCGGATCATCTCACCCCGTCACTCGGAACCAGCATCGGCTCCAGCGCCACGGTCATGCGCGGCTCGCGGGGATGGTCGAGGCGCCAGAGCAAACGCTCCACGGCTTTGCGCCCCACTTGCTCGGCGTGGATGTCAATCGTGGCTGGCCGCGGGCTCAGATGGGCCAACAGGATTCGTTCGTTGTTACACCCGATCACATCCAGATCTTCGCCGGCTTTCACGCCGCGCCGCTGCCACTCGGCATAGAACCCCGGTGCCAGCGTGTCGGCCGCCAGGAAGACGCCGGTCGGCCGGGGATTCCCGGCAAGCAGCCGGTCCACCAGCATCCGCATCCGTTCGGGATTCGCCTGCAAGAGCTCTTCGGACGTATCGAGCAACGCCGGATCCTCGAACTCCAGGCAGGTTCCGCCGCCCGCCGCCATGGCGCGCTGGAACACCTCGCCGCGCTCGATGAAAAACGGCTGCCGCGTGCTCGAAATGAAGGCGGCATGCCGATGCCCGCGCCCGAGGAGATAATCCGCGGCAATCCGGCCCAGGCTCCCGTTGTCATAGGAGACGTGATCCCACAACGCGCGGGGCTCGATCTTCCCCATGACCTGAACGCAGGGAGTTCCCTGCAAACGGCGAATCAGGCGTTCATCCTGCGTGGACCCGAACAGCACCACCCCATCGACCTTCTGCGAGGACAACTCCGCCGGACTGGCCGCCTCCGACGACAGATGGAGCAGCATGAGCGCTTTACCGCTCTCGCGCACCGCCGCCTCAACCCCATGCAAGACGTCGAGATAAACCGGCGCATTCATGGCCGCCCGGGGAAGTCCGGCCACCACCAGCGCGATCCGGTTGGTGCGCCGGGCACTGCGGGTACGCCGTTGACGCCGACCCGGCGCCGCCGGCTGATATCCCAAGGTCTGCATCGCTCCACGAACCGTGCGCTTGGTCTCCGCACTGATAAAGGGGCTATCATGAATCACGCGGGAAACCGTGGCCAACGACACCTTGGCCAACTCCGCGACCGCCTTGCTGTTAATGGTGCTTTTCATAAGTTGGAGATATCCTACTGCCTATTTAATTCTCCGTCCATATACTCTGCATAGCTTTATTTCATGGGCATTAAGGGACAGGCACCTGCCCCGTAAGTCGTTTTTGATTGCATACATGTAAAAATTGCCGCATTATTTACACCTATGTATTCAAGATTACTGAGAAAGCCGGACACGTCCACTCTTTTACTGGGGCCAAGAGGAACAGGAAAATCAACTTGGATCGCTCAGCATTTCCATGAGGCCACACGCTATGACCTGCTCGACACAAGGGAAGCGCTGCGTCTTGAACGTGAGCCAAGCAGATTATTCAATGAGTTGAGAACGGTACCCGCAGGGGGATGGGTTGTACTCGACGAAGTTCAGAAAGTGCCGGCGCTTCTGGACGAAGTTCAACGATTGATCGAGAGTTGCGGGTTGCGTTTCATCCTGTGCGGTTCCAGCGCGCGAAAACTCAAACGTTCCGGCGTAAACCTGTTGGCCGGACGCGCCATCGAGGCTCGCATGTTCCCGCTCGTCTCGGCCGAAATCGGCCCGAATTTCGATTTGCAAGCGGCCCTCGCAACCGGCACGCTTCCGCTGGCGGTGACCGGTACCGATCCCATCGGGTTTCTCACGACCTACGCACATACCTATCTCAACGAGGAAATCCGGGCCGAAGCCGTGACCCGAAACGTGGCGTCGTTTTCGCGGTTCCTGGAAATCGCCGCCCGACAGAACGCGCAGGTCACCAACTTAAGCAATATTTCCCGCGAGGCGGGGGTTGCCCGTTCGACCGTTCAGAATTACTTTGAAATCATCTCCGACACGTTGCTCGGGTATTGGGTTGAACCCTGGAAACTCAAGCGCGCAACGAAGCAGGTTGCCCATCCCAAATTCTACTTGTTCGACACGGGAGTCACGCGCGCGCTTTCGGGCCGTTTGCCATACCCCCCATCGCAGGAAGAGACCGGCCCCCTGCTGGAAACCTACCTCTTCCATGAGATCCGTTCGTTTCTGGGCTATTCAAAACTTCGCTATCATCTCCATTTCTGGCGCAGTCACGATGGCGCGGAAGTCGACCTGTTATGTGAAACACGCGAAGGCTATGTCGCCATCGAGATGAAGGCGGCCATGCAGTGGCAAAAGCGGTTTTCCGGGGGGCTGCACCGATTGCGAGGAGAACTCACGCCGACGCCGGTGAAGACTTATGGTGTTTACCTGGGCGAGCGCCGGGCGCTGCTTGATGACGTGCTCGTGCTGCCGTCGGCCGAGTTCCTCCGCATGCTGTGGAACGGTGACATTATCCGCCCGTGAAGCCGGCCTTCATGGGATGTAGCGGATCATCTTACACCCCGTCACTCGAAACCAGCGTCGGCTCCAGCGCCACAGTCACCCGCGGATCGCGGGGATGGTCGATGCGCCAGAGCAGTTGTTCAACGGTGCGCCCCACTTGCTCGACGTGGATGTCAATGGCCGGGAAAGGGGGAGGGGGGAGTTGCTGGGTTGTCGGTTGTTGAGTTGTTGAGGGATGAGCCGGTCGTGGCACCTGTTGAACCGGTGGAGGAGATGCCTGTCACGCCGCCAGTCGTGGCGGTGGTTGAGCCGGTTGTTCGCCCCTGGCGCCTCAGACTGGGCGGTAAAGAGAGCGGCGTAACCGATAGTCAGAACCATAAGCCCGGCTTCCCCTTGGGAGGTCGGGCTTTTCCCTTATAACGGGCGAATTTTAAGAGGCCCACCTAATGAGATCGTGTGAATTGTTCCTTAAATCACAAACGGCGACATCAACAATAACTGACGGGACGGCCTCCTCGGACGTCCCGTCAGGCTGCTTACAAGAATTCATTCACTTTGCAGCTCTATATCCAGTGCGTCACCCCAGCCATCTCCAGGATGCACGCCGACACCTCCTTAAAGCTTGGATTTCGATTTTTCTGTATCCTTGGGATCTACGTAAAACCATCATCCTCCTTTCGGCCAACCATTTCAGTTGACGGTAATTCCTTTAAGCACAGTCCGTACCAACAAGAGGGAGTCCCCTTGTAATGAACGATTCTGTAAGGAAATCGTTAACAATATAGGATTTGAGGATGCCACCGAACGACAATTTGTCATGTACGGCGGACAGGATGTCATCCTCATGGTATCACCCCTTGTAACGAGGGATATCGATATCCTGCGAACCTGTCTGGGGGTATCCGTGGGGTTCTCGATCCCCACCGATGACGATCGGGTCCGCAAGATCCTGGAACCAGAGGCCCCTGTCCTGGCCGACTTATACAACGCCGCCAGAATCTTGATCATGTCAACGCCCTGTTGCGGTTTGAAGCACGGTGTGGCCCGTTCCAGCAGAACATCAACAAAGTGACGGAGGTTGCGGGAATGCCCTTCATCCTGCAATTTGGAGGCCGGCTTGATATCCACAAGCTGTCCATCCTCCTCGGAATGGATCTCCACGAAGTTGCCGTCGCGCCAGGTCAGACCGGCCTTGGTGCCGCGAAGTTCAACAAAGCGGTTCTCCTCCTTGATGTTGGAGGCCCAACTGAATTCAATCTGGAGAACGGCTCCGTTATCGAACCGGATCTGCCTCATCGCAAGATCTTCCACGTCGAAGATGCCCCCCTTGACGGAATCCCCGAAACTACTATGGATGGAATCCGCCTTCCCCCCCTGCTCATCGGCAAACTTGCGGAACGTGTTGCCGCTGACCGCGACCGGTATTTTGAAACCATTACTAAAATCGTCCTGAAACCACAATCCCGTTCGGGAGCCGCAGGCCAGACTGGCAGGGTCTTTTATTTTGATTTTTCAGAAATCAGACGGTAGAGCACGGCAAAGTCTTCCTCACCCCAGCCGGCGTTCATCGCCTCTGAAAAGAGCCCCTTGAGCCGCTCAGTCAACGGGCAGGCGGCCTGGAGTTCATCCGCCCGTTCCAGGGCAATACGAACATCCTTATCCATATGTTTGAGGGAAAAGTGAGGAGAATAGTCGCCCGCCAGCATCTTTCCGATCTTCATATCCGCCAGTACAGAGTACCCTGCATTCATCTTGTAGGCTTCCACAAAGGTGGCCATATCCAGGCCGGCTTTTCCAGAAAAAACCAATCCTTCAATCATGGCCTGCATGAGATTAGCGAGCATCATGTTCATGACCAGCTTGGCATCGGCGGCCGTCCCGACGGCTCCGAAGTGGAAACATTTCTGGCCAATCTGAAGGAGTAACGGCTGCAGGCGGGCGAGCAGTTCATGGTCGCCCCCCACGTAAAAGACCAGCTTGGCGGCTTCTGCGCCGCCCTTGCTCCCGGTAAAGGGAACTTCCAGGAATTCGCCCCCCGCCTCCTGAACCCGGTGCGCCGCGCGCTGGTTATCCGCAGGCCCCACCGTACTGGCGTTCAGAACCACTTTCCCCTTGAGCGACCCCCGCGCCAGACCCTGGGCTCCTTCGATTACGGAGCGTAAGGCGGGCGGATCAGCGACTACCACCATGATCACCTCCGAGGCCTCAGCCACGGCCGCAGGCGAGTCCAGCAGGGGGAAGCCTGCCTCTTTGGCGTTGGCCGGCGTCCGGTTCCACCCGGCCACCTGATGCCCCGCCTTCTGCCAATTCCGCCCCATGCGCGAACCAATAATCCCACAGCCGATAATGCCAATATTCATATCCAGATTCCACCCTCCACATGATGTCCCCGCCAGCCCTTCACCCTCCCTAAGCGAGGGGGTCCCACAGCCGCGTAAATCCGCACTCACGGAAATCGGCGCCATTACGCGTGGCGAATTCAGAAACCCCGTGATGCTTCAGCACCATGGCTAATCGCACGTCAAACAAACGACGGTATGCAAATGTATGTCCCGCGGCATGCTGCCAAACACGATCCATGATTCCATGCCCCGGCATGAGATCGACAATCCTCCAGACAGGATTGGCCCGCACCCCCCGAATAATGTCAACGGCCTTCCCTGATGATAGGGGCGGACGACACACCGTTGGATTCCTTAACAGACAATACAACTCCATAAGGACCTGTTCGCAAAGGCAAAAATCAGCACGACCAGAACAGGAGTCCAGAAAGGTTCGCGCCCGATCGTGAAAGGGCGAATCCTTGTCAAATGCAGGAAACAGGATATTCGTGTCACATGATATCATTTTGGCGTCCTCTTAACCTTGTAACCCGCCCCTGCTTCCGCCACTTTGGCCTGCCCCATATGTAACTGCTCTCTCCAATCAGGGGCGGCGAAAGGATCCACCCCCCCCAAACTGCTGGCCTCCGGCAATTTCCATGCAACGTCAGATCCGTCCGTCGGCACGGAGACCGACACCATATATTCAAGACCTCGCCTGACTAATTCCGTCATAGAAATCTCCATACGCCCGGCCAGTTGCCTGGCAGAATCGTACAAGTGATCCGGAATCTGAACTTGTGTTCTTATCATGATTAAAATTTATCATCACATGGAATTGATGTCAATCCGCAACACACACATGATTGTTTCATCTTTACTGCCCCCCCCCGCCTAACTTCCGGTCAACCGGTTGAATCAACCTGCCTATTGCATCCTCATGCCGGAAGGTTCATGATCCGGACAAATTCACCTTTAAAGGAGCGAAACATGCTGACACTACGGACAAGGCCGAAATTCGATCTTATGAAATTAAACATGACGCTCCCGCTCCTCACCCTGATCTGTGGCGCCCTATCCCTGCTGGCGGCCGAAACCGACACCCTCTGGATAGAGGGCGAGACCCCTTCCCGCGGCCAGAACTATCCCCATCCCTGGTATTCGGATCAGGTTCAGAAAGGGGCCCTCTCCGGCGGCGGCTGGCTTTCCTCTTTTACCGACAAGGCCGATACCGAGGTCGCCTACGATATCGACGTTCCCAAGGAGGGCAACTGGTCCCTCTGGGCCCGTCTCAATCCGACCCAGAGCAAGGCCTCCTGGAAACTGAACAACGGCGCCTGGACCGCCATTGACATGGACCAGGCCACCGACCGCATCAACATCGCCAGCGACGGCAAGCCTGATCTGCGTTATGTCGCCTGGGTGAACCTCGGGAAGTTGCCCCTCAAGGCCGGCAAGACCACCCTTGCATTCAAACTGCACAGCGATTCCAGTGTCACGTCCTGATTTCCGTTTGACACTTTTCCATTGTTAACTGATCTGCTTTTC
>JBAXWB010000056.1 GCA_037128595.1 bacterium | reverse complement strand
TTCGCGTTGCGCCTCATCCGCAGTGCTTTATGAAGTCAAAACAAAAGACCCTGGTAAAAAGCAATGCAGTATTGATTAAAATGCGGATTTGCTGGGGTTTATGAAAGTGGGCCCGGTCGGACTTGAACCGACGACCAAAGGATTATGAGTCCTCCGCTCTGACCAACTGAGCTACGGGCCCGTCACTTGAAGTGATGAGCGGGGGTATTATGCCTTTCGCCGCGGCGACGGCAAGAATCTTTTGCAGGGCGACAAAGATGCGCTTGAAGGAAATGGCCTTTAGGAATTATAGTGGTCGATATGAAAGTTGAACTTCTTGCCATTACACCGGACGCGGAACGCGTCATCGAAATTGCCGCCCGGACCTGTTACCAGAGCGGGGATAAAATGGTTCCTGAAAAGATGGGTGAACTTCTTCCGAAGCTTATTGCCATGGGGCACGAATCCCCCTTCGAGCATGCCTATGCCACGTTCCGGATCAGTGATGTCTCCCGTGCCATGACCCACCAGTTGGTGCGGCATCGGTTGCTCTCTGTCTCCCAGAAAAGCCAGCGATATGTTTCCGAGTCGACGTTCGGGTGGGTGGTCCCTCCTGCCGTGCAGGCCGGTGACCAGGCCGAATATGTGAAGGATATGGCGACCATCCGCGATATGTATGCGAAATGGAAGGGAAAGGGGCTCAAAAGCGAGGATGCCCGCTTTGTGCTTCCCAATGCCTGCACCACCGAACTGGTCGTCTCTGCCAATTTCCGGGAATGGCGGCACGTGTTTCACGTCCGGTGCCATCGGCGTGCCCAGTGGGAAATTCGCGATGTCTGCCTCCTGATCTTGAAGGCGCTTAATCATCAGGCGCCGCATGTCTTTGCCGACATCATGGTTGAGATCGAGAAGGAGTAATATAACCTGAACTCCTGTCTCCGTTTTTCACTCTTGAATCTTCCGCGATCTTAATGATACCTTAAAGGTCTCAATATAAAGGGGACTACATGATTACGCGTGAAACAGATTATTCGATGCGTTTGATTATTGCGCTTGCAGATCGGCAGAAGAAGGGGATTGTCTCGGCGTCATCTTCTGAGGTGGCGAAGGAGATGGATATTCCCTATCGGTTTTTGAGAAAGTTGGTCAAGCGATTGGTTGTTGGGGGGTTGATAGAGAGTCGGCGGGGTAAGGGGGGGGGCGTCGCCCTGGCTCAGGAGGCCCGGTCTATTTCCCTGTATGACATCCTCACGGTGACCGGACCGCGAGGGGTGGAACTGAGTCTTTGTTCCTCTGACCCGAAGTCATGCAATCGTTCGGCTTTGTGTACGATGCAGCGGGAATTTTCCAGTATTCAAGATGAAGTGGATCGACGGTTGAAAAACATACACATCAGCGACCTGATTCAAAAATGATGAAATCTTGAAAATAAACTTGATAATGATACGCGCATAGTGTCATTATCTCGCTCGTAAGCAATTTCCGGTTCGTACCGGGTTTTTAGTAAGATAAAAAATAATAAAGGAGAAAATAGTATGTCCGTATTAGTCACCAAAGTAGCGCCTGATTTCACCGCCCAAGCCGTGATGCCTGACAATCAGATCAAGGAACTGACCCTCTCTTCCTACCGTGGAAAATATGTGGTGTTGTTCTTCTATCCGCTGGATTTCACGTTTGTGTGTCCTTCCGAGATTCTGGCCTTCAACAAGGCGGTAAAAGTCTTCGAAAAGAAGGGGGCGGTGGTTTTGGGCGTATCGGTGGACTCCCAGTTCAGTCACTTTGCCTGGCGCCAGACTCCCGTCCAAAAGGGCGGTATCGGCGAGATTGCCTTCCCGTTGGTGGCAGACTTGGATAAGAAAATCGCCCGTGATTATGATGTCTTGCTGAACGACGCGGTGGCGCTGCGGGGATTGTTTCTGATCGATCAGAAGGGCGTGGTGCGGCATCAGTTGGTCAATGATCTTCCGATCGGCCGGAATGTTGAAGAGGCCGTCCGCACCCTGGACGCTCTCAAATTCCATGAAGAGCATGGCGATGTGTGTCCTGCCAACTGGAAAGAAGGCGAAGAGGCCATGAAGCCCACCGCTGAGGGCGTGGCGTCTTACTTGGCGAAACACTCCAAGTAAGAAAGTTGTTGATTGTCAAGTTGTTGGGTTGTCAGGGGGATAATCTCCGGCAACTCAACAACACAGCAACTTAACAACTGGGGATTAACGGAAAAGGCGTTGAAAAATTGAGGCTCATGCATTAAGGTATTCCCCTGCAACGGAGAAATGTTGCGTGTGATGTGAGTAATGTGGTTGTCTTCGGGACGGGGTGTTTCATCAGTGGATGGAGATTCCCAACCGGCGGTTAAAGCCCGCGAGCCTTGCGAAAGCAGGGCAGACACGGTGAAATGCCGTGGCCGACAGTGATGGTGGCGTAGATTCGCCTCTCAGTCTGGATGGGAGAAGACAGAACCGGCATAGTTGTGCCGTTTATTGTCCCGGAAACCTATATGGTTTCCGTTTTTTTTTATAAGTGGCGAGTGTCGGGGCTGACGGAAGCAGGATTATGATTAAAAAGAAACCTATATTTGATCCCATCGAGGCAGTTATCGCTGATATCCGCCTTGGGAAAATGGTGGTGATCACTGATGATGAGAACCGTGAGAACGAGGGGGATCTCATCATGGCTGCTGATAAAGTCACGGATAGTGCCATTAATTTCATGGCCCGTTTCGGCCGCGGCCTGATTTGTGTGGCCATGACCAAGGATCGCCTCGAAACGCTGAACATCCGCAGCATGGTGAACCGGGGTGGTGGGGATCATTTTGGTACCGCTTTTATGGAGTCGGTGGATGCGTGTGAAGGGGTTTCAACCGGGATCAGTGCCCGTGACCGGGCCAGAACCATCAAGACGCTGATTGCGCCCGGGTCGCAACGCCGAGATCTGATCAGTCCCGGCCACGTATTCCCGCTGCAAGCCAAGGAGGGCGGCGTGTTGTGCCGGGCGGGTCATACGGAGACGGCGGTCGATCTTGCCCGGTTGGCCGGCCTGGCACCTGCCGGCGTGATCTGTGAGATCATGAAGGATAACGGGGAGATGGCGAGGTTGCCGGAACTGCGTAAATTTGCCAAAAAGCACGGGCTTAAGATCGCCACCGTAGCGGGGTTAATTGAATATCGGCGCCGCGAGGAGCGCCTGGTCGAGCTCGAACGTACCGTAGAGATGCCGACCCGGCACGGCCTCTTTAAGCTGAAACTCTATCGCTCGCTGATTGGCAACGAGCATCATCTGGCCTTGGTCATGGGGGACCCCCGGAAGGCGAAATCACCCCTCGTGCGGGTGCACAGCGAATGTCTGACCGGCGATGTATTCGGGTCCATGCGGTGTGACTGCGGGGATCAGCTTTCCAAGGCCATGGATATGGTGGCCCGCGAAAAAGTGGGTGTCGTGCTCTATATGCGTCAGGAAGGGCGGGGGATCGGTCTGGCCAATAAACTGCACGCCTATGCGTTGCAGGAAAAGGGGCTGGACACGGTTGAAGCCAATGAAAAACTTGGGTTTAAGGCGGATTTAAGGGATTATGGCGTGGGCGCACAAATTCTGGCAGATCTCGGATTGACCGATATCCGGCTGATCACTAATAATCCCCGCAAGGTCATTGGGCTCGAAGCGTATGGCTTGACGATCACTGAGCGGGTTCCGCTTATTTTGCCTGCCAACGAGCATAGTCAGCGGTATCTGGCGACCAAAAAGAAGAAACTGGGACATTGGCTTTAAGAAGTTAAAAGTAAAATGTTAAACGTTAAAAGTGAAGACGAGTTGCGAATTGGGAGGGAGAAGATAATGAGTACAACTGTGAAAGAACTATCTGGAAACCTGATCGGACAGGGGCTGAAATTCGGGATCGTGGTCAGCCGGTTTAATGATTTATTCACCAAGGAATTGGTGGGTGGGGCCATCGATTGTTTCGTCCGGCATGGGGTAAATGAAAAAGATATTACCGTCGCCTGGGTCCCGGGCGCCAATGAGCTGCCGTTTGTGGTGCAGCAGCTGGCCGTCAAAGGGGGCCTGAATGCCATCGTGGCGCTGGGTGTGGTGATTCAGGGCGCGACGCCGCATGCGGATCTGATCAATGGTCAGGTATCGCGGGCGTTGTCGGGAATCGCATTGGATAAGCAGCTGCCGGTCATCAATTCCGTTGTCTGTGCCGACAACCTGGAGCAGGCCATCGAACGCTGCGGCACCAAGGCGGGCAATAAGGGATGGAGCGGGGCGCTGGCCGCCATTGAGATGGCGAACCTGTGCAAGCAGATGGGAGTTTAATATGGGATCCCGACGAGATGCCCGCGAAGCAGCGGTGCAGATCCTGTTTCAGCTGGACTTCAATCCGGATGAACTGGCGGCCACTTTGGCATCTTATTGGCAGGACCGCAAAGTCACCACCAAGACCCAGTTGTTCGTCGAAGAACTGGTGCGCGGGGTGATGGAACACCGTTTCCAAGTGGATGCGGTGATTGCCAAATGTGCCCAGAACTGGGATTTGCCCCGCATGGCGACGGTGGATCGGAATGTGATTCGCCTGGCGGTATACGAGATGATGTTCCATAAGGAAATTCCCCATGCCGTCTCCATTAACGAGGCCGTTGCCATTGCCAAAAACATGGGTGATGTGGGCTCCGGCCGCTTTGTGAATGGCGTGTTGGACCGGGTCCATCGTGATATTGAGACGGCGGCCGCCGCGGAGGCTGGAGCGGCGTCATGAAGTCCTGGCTGACGGCACTCGCGCGAACCCGCGACAAGATTGCGGGGGGGCTTGCCCGGCTGATTCCCGGTTTGGCAAAGGCGGATCCGGTCGCCCTCGAGGAGTGGGAGAAATTACTGATCCAGGCGGATATCGCTCCCCGCCTGGTCGAGGAATGGATCGCCCGGTTAAAGCGCAAGGCCGGTAGCGGGGATATGACCCACTTGATGGAGACGATGCTCCTGGCGGCATTCCCCGAACAGGCGCCTTATCAGTGGACCCTCCCTGCTTCCCCGAAAGTCATTCTGATTACCGGAGTCAATGGCTCGGGGAAAACGACCACCACGGCCAAGCTCGGCCATCTGGCTAAACAGCAGGGGCTGACCCCGTTATTGGCCGCGGCGGACACCTTTCGTGCGGCAGGGGCGCATCAACTTAAATTATGGGCGGATCGGCTCAAACTGGATGTGGTGGTGGGTGCCCATGGGGCAGATTCCGCGGCGGTGGCGTTTGATGCCACGAAAGCCGCTGTGGCCCGGAAGGCCGATGTCGTGCTGATTGATACCGCCGGCCGTATGCACACGAAGCAGCCCCTGATGGATGAATTGCAGAAGGTCCAGCGCTCCATAGGCAAGGCGCTGCCCGGCGCACCCCATGAAAACTGGATTGTCCTCGATGCCACCCTTGGCAATAATGCGATCATTCAGGCCCGGATGTTCAAGGAGTGCGTGGATCTGACCGGCGTGGTCATTGCCAAATTGGACGGGTCATCCAAGGGGGGCTTTGTTTTTACGATTCGCAAGGAACTGGGGTTGCCTGTGTGTTTTGTCGGGCTGGGGGAAGGGGAGGATGACCTCGCCCCATTCGATTCCAAGGAGTTCGTAAAGGGATTTCTCGGGTCGTAACATCAAGAAGGATATTTCACGCGAAGCCGCGAATGCGCGAAAGAGAGCAGGGGTTTGAAAAAATGTTTATCTTTTGGAATTCGTGCCTTTGCGGCTTCGCGTGAAACGAATGATTTGATCGGAATACCTTACTGATGAATTCCCGCGATACAAAATGGATGGCCGAGTCACTCCGCCTGGCCCGGTTGGGGGAGGGGCTCACACGGCCTAATCCCCCGGTGGGGGCAGTGGTGGTCAAGGGTGGCAAGCTAATCGGTAGTGGTTATCACCGAAAGGCCGGCAGTCCTCATGCTGAGGTTTATGCCCTGCGCCAGGCTGGCGCCCGGGCTCAGGGCGCCACGCTTTACGTGACGCTCGAACCTTGCTCCTCCTGGGGCCGTACGCCGCCCTGCACCGATGCGATACTCAAGGCCGGCATCACGCGGGTCGTCTGCGCGATGGCGGATCCCAATCCTAAACATGCGGGTAAAGGCTTTACGCGGCTGAGGACGTCAGGGCTGATTGTCGAGTGTGGAGTTGGGGCGGCGGAGGCCGTGGAACTTCTCAGGCCATTCGCCTCATCCATGTTGCGCGCCCGGCCTTATCTGACGGTCAAGCTGGCCGCTTCATTGGATGGACGTATTGCCGATGCCTCAGGTTGTTCCCAATGGATCTCCGGGCCCAAAGCCCGTGTACACGTGCAGGGGCTGCGTCGCAGGGTGGATGCCGTGATGGTGGGCGCGGGCACGGTGATCGAGGATAACCCGTCACTCCTGCCGCGTCCGGCCAGGGGGCGGAAGCCCTGGCGGGTCATAGTCGATGCCATGGGGGCTGTGTCAGCGAAATCCCGTGTGTTTACCGATGCGCTTGCCGCCTGCACGCTATTGGCGACGACCCGACGTTGTCCTCCCCGCCAGCGTGACGCCTATGCCAAAGGCGGGGCCCAGGTGATGGTCTTGCCGGCTTCGGGGCGTGGCGTGTCGCTGCCGGCCTTGATGAAGGCCCTGCATGCCAGGGGAATCATGCATGTGGTGTGTGAAGGGGGCGGGGTACTGGTGGGGTCGTTATTGAAGGCTGGCCTCGTGGATGAGCTGGTGCTGTTTGTCGCCCCGGTGATTCTCGGGGCGCAGGGGCTGGCTTCAGTGGGTGCCGTCAGCTGGGCCTTGGCCAAGGCCCCCCGCCTGCGCGTGGTCGAGTCGAGCCGGGTTGGCGACGATGTCATGATCCGCCTGCGGGCACCACGGGGCAAAGAAAAAGAATTTGAACAGAAGTCGCAAAGCCCGCAAAGAAAGATAGGGGTATAGTCATGTTTACCGGGTTAATTCAACAGGTCGGGAAGTTGGCGGGGAAAAAGCCGCGTGGTGACGGGATGGTGTTTACCATCCATCATGATGCCTGGGATTCGCCTCTGATCCAGGGCGAGAGTGTAGCGGTGCAGGGGGTATGTCTCACGGTGACCGCGATCCGGGCAGGTGAATTTTCCTGTGATGTCCTCAATGAAACGTTGAATAAATCGAATCTTGGAAAAAAGGACACCGGCGCCCCTTTGAATCTCGAACGCGCCTTGCGAGCCGATGAGCGATTGGGCGGGCATATCGTCAGCGGCCATGTGGATGGGCCGGGGACGGTGCTGGCCTTTGACCAGAAAGCCTCCGATTGGGTATTGGAGGTCTCCTGCGACGACTCCCTGCTGCTGGGAATTGTTCCGAAAGGCTCCATCGCGATTGACGGGATCAGTCTGACCATCGCGGAGTTGCGTGCGAAATCCTTCACGGTTCACATTATCCCCCACACGTTGGCACATACCTCGCTTCAGGGGGTGAAACGCGGGCACACGGTGAACCTTGAAACCGATATCATCGGCAAATACGTGCAGCGCTATTTAGAGCGCATTCAGCCGGCATCGGGCCTGACGATGGCAAAGCTCCAAGCGGCCTTCGGGGGCAGTTGAGCGAGAGGACCGCATCCTGATTTCTGAATCCTGTATTCTGAATCTTGCTATTGTATCGCATAATATTATTTAGTACAACGTTTCACTTGAGTAATTTCGTAACCATTCGGGACATTGCGATGGCGGCCGGGGTGTCACCTACGACGGTTTCTTATGCCATCAGAGGTAAGACGGTGGGGGTCAATATCCCCGCCGAAACTCGAGCCCGGATTCTCGCCATCGCCCGCCAATCTGGTTACAAACCCAACCGAATCGCCCAGGACATGGTGCTTGGCCGACAGTCCACCATCGGCTTAGTTCTCTCTGCCGCCGGGGCTGGCGCCTTTGCCGCCATGATCCCTGAGGTCGAACCCACGCTCGCTGCCGCTGGCTATCGGCTCGTCGTCGTCGCTTTGCCAGCCGATACCGGTGCCGCCTTGGAGCGGGTGACTACCCTTCTTCGCGATGGCGTCGCTGGACTTCTATGCTGTCCCGCCGCCATGCCGGTTGTGGTGCCACGGGTGGGGGGGACGTGTCCGGTAGTATCTTTTGCCCAAGGAGCCGGGAAAACGCTTTTGAAGGCACTCGGTGTGCCGGAACCAGTGGTCCCGCCTTCAACTCCGGCCTCTGATGTAGAGGCCTCCGTCCCCGGCGGCACCGACCCAACACACGTCGAAACCCCGATGACAACACCGGAACCAGTCAGCGTGACGGCACCAACCCCACCG
>JBAXWB010000055.1 GCA_037128595.1 bacterium | reverse complement strand
TGTATCTCAAGGTCCGCCGGTTCACTGATGGACGATATCTGCTGGCGTTCTTCAACCTCGGACACGACGAACTGGACGTCCTGCCGGTCATTTCGGCATTTAACATCACTAATGTCGAAATGATCGCGCGGGACGGCTCCTGGGAACAAATCGATTTTGCGGACGGCTGCCTCCAAACACCGCTGTTTCCTGCGCAGCCGAAGGTATTCCGTATTACCACGGCGATTGAGTCTCGGGCTTTTGAAAAGGAGGTGCGATCCAAATGAAAATCAGAAACCTAAGTCCGCAACAGATGTTTATTAAAACGGCATTGGAACATAAGCCCTCCTGTCGATTTACGGGGCGTTCTCCGGCGGCGTTTGCCGCCTGGAAGAAAAAAGTAAAACCCAGCGTATTGGCCACTTTGGGCAACTATCCAGAGCGTGTGGCGCCTGAGCCGGAACTGGTTGCGGAATGGGAGCAGGATGGGCTTCTAAAGCAACGCTGGCTGATAGAGGTTCAACCGCACCTTTCCGCGGCGTTCCTGATCAACCGTCCTTTAGGACTTGGCCCCCATGAGAAGCGCCCGGCCATCCTCTGTTGGCACGGACATGGCGCCTTTGGCAAGGAGCCGGTGATGGGGAATGAGTCCAGTCCCGAGTTGGTGGCCAACATCAAGGCCCACAATTATGATTACGGCCAACAGATGGCCCATGCTGGGTTCATAACTTTTGCCATTGATTGGATCGGGTGTGGAGAGCGGAATGATAGCCGGAAGCCCCACTACCTTTCCCATAACGGAGGGAGAGACTGGTGCAATTTGTATTACCTGCATGCCACCATGCTGGGGATGACCTCACTCTCGATCAACATTGCCCATGGCATGGCGGCCACGGATTTTGCCTGCACACTCCCGAATGTCGATTCGAAGCATCTGGGCGTCATGGGACTGAGTGGAGGTGGCACTATGACAACGTGGAGTCTGTTGTGCGACAAGCGGTTCAAGGCAGGTGAGATCATCTGCTACTGCGACCAATGGGCTTATTTTGGGATGCGGGATCTTAACTACTGCGGGATGCAGGTGGCGCCAGGCTTGTTTGCGTTGGTTGACCTTCCGGATTTGCAGGGACTGATTGCTCCGACCCCATTGCTACTCGACATCGGTCTGTATGACACCTGCTTCCTGCCGGAAACCACCCTGCCTGCCAGTCGGCGCGTCGGCGAGATATATCAGGCCGCAGGGGCGGCGGATAAGTTTGAAACCGACATCTTTCCGGGCGAGCATGGCTGGGGCGGAAATAAGTCTGTGGCGTTCTTTAACAAATATCTCGGATGATTTGGCTATGAAATCGAAACCTTTGAAATTGAAGATTGGTTGGGCTGAAGTCGACGCAACTCCTGTAGGGAAGGTGGATCTTTCCGGGCAGTACTATCATCGAATCTCAGATGGCATCCATTCACGCCTGACGGCGACGGCCTTGGCGCTTGAGTCGGAAAATGGTGAACAGGCCGTGATGGTTTCTCTTGAATTGGTGGGATTCCAGTCTGATTTTCAGGAGGAATTACGCACACGGCTTCGTTCGGAACTGCCTGATGTGGATGCGGCGAAGGTCTTCCTGAATGTCACGCACACGCATAATGCGCCTGGTGTAGACCTGATTTGCGGAATCGGCTGGCTTGCTGAATTGCCAGGGGTTTTGTCAGCGGCAGAATACCGACAGTTCCTGCTCGATAATATCGTCACCGCTGTCGGTGACGCCTGGCGGAACCGCCGTCCGGGCGGAGTGGCGAACGGTCTGACTTTTGCCAGGGTGGGACACTGCAGGCGCGCGGTGTACGCCAACGGTACGGCGGAGATGTACGGGCGTACCGATCGTGAGGACTTTGTCGGGATGGAGGGTGGTGAGGATTCCGGAGTGGATATGCTCTTTACCTTTGACGAAGCCCGTAGACCGACAGGTGTCATCCTTAACCTGGCCTGTCCCTCGCAGGTGATGGAGGCTACCTACAAAATCTCGTCCGACTTCATTGGCGAAACCCGGCAGCAACTTAAGCGGTGTTTCGGGAATGACTTCAAGACCCTCGGACAAATAAGTGCTGCCGGATGCCAGGCTCCCCGTGATTTGGCCCGGAATTACAAAGGTGAACCGGATTTCTGGCATACGGATGGAGTGGGGGAAATCGGGAAGAGACTCGCGGAAGCGGTCGAAAAGGCATGCCAGGTCTCAGCCTCGAAGATTCATTATGCCCCAGTGCTGGGGCATGAGGTCAAGTCCATCGCTTTGCCGCGCCGCCGAGCCTCGTACCAGGACTATGTCGAAGCCAAGAAGAAACTGGCCGAATTGGAGTCTGTTCTCACGGAGGATGCGGCATACCGCCAGTTCTGCGAGGAGGTTTCCAGAAACGAGAAGGTGCCCGGACGTCCGGGGCCCTATGACAGCAAACGGCATCACTTTGTGCTGATCCAGAATAACCGGGCTGTCATTGCCCGGTATGAGAGCCAGGATGCCTCGCCGATGTTCGATATGGAAATGCATGTTGTCCGGCTTGGTCCTGTTGTTTTGGTCACCAATCCGTTTGAGCTCTATCTGGATTTTGGGCATCAGATCAAGGCGAGGAGTGAGGCGGGGCAGACATTTATCGTTCAACTCTGTTGCGGTACAGGGGGCTATTTGCCCAATGCCAGGGCTGAACAACTGGGCGGTTATGGCGGGCTCATCATTAATGGCAATGTAGGTTCTGATGGTGGGAAGAAACTGGTTGATGAAACCGTTGCGGAAATCGGGAAACTCTGGAGCTAGACTTTGACAAGAAACTCAATATCGCGACCGATTGACGCTGTTGTGGCGGGTTATCTGGGTGTCGATTTGACTCCGGGATTTGCCTCGACACGGACGGTGGTTCCCTTTACTGAATTATTCCGCCCCGGCAAGCTTATCGAAACGGAAGGCTTGCATGTTTCGTTGGGTGGCGTTGTGGCCAATACGGGACTGGCGATGAGGCAGTTCGGGCAACGGGTTGAATTGATGGGGTGTGTGGGTAATGACGCATTGGGTGATATGGCGATGGCCCGTCTCGCGCAAGTTGGCGTGTCACGCGGGATTCGGCGAAACAGTCAGACAGGCACAGCGTATGGCCTCGTGATCGCCCCGCCGGGATCGGATCGTCTGTTTCTGGAAGACTCTGGCTGCAACGGCAGTTTCAACGCTGATGACATTGACTATGATGTCGTTAGTCAAAGCCGGCTTTTCCATTTTGGGTATCCACCCTTGATGCAGGCGTTATGGAAAAATGGTGGGGCTGAACTGCAAACACTTTTGGGACGTGTGCGTGAACTGGGCGTCGCGATTTCGTTAGACATGACCTTGCCGGATCCTGACAGCCCTGCCGGGAAGGCCGATTGGCAGGCGATTCTGGCTAACACGCTCCCGCACGTGGATGTTTTCGTGCCCAGTATCGAAGAACTTCTCTTCATGCTGGAACCGAAATGTTTCAGTCTTCTTCTTGCTGAGGCGGCTGGGGGCGATATGATCTCCGTCATTCCTCCTGAAGCCTATGCACGGTTATCGGAGCGGGTTATTGCGATGGGGGTCAAGATCCTTATGATCAAGGCAGGGCATCGGGGGGCTTTCCTCCGCACTGGCAACCTGGCAACCTTTAGTGCCCCATCTTCGGCCCTTTGCTTATCTGATCCTATTGGATGTTCGCGTGGGATATGGATATCGCCTTTCCCCGTCGAAGCCGGGCGTTTCTGCAATGCATCCGGCGCCGGGGATTGTGCTGTGGCGGGATTCCTGTCCGCCCTGTTGAATGGCGAGACAATCAGAGAGGCTGGAAATTATGCCATGATGGCCGGCCGGGATAATCTTTATGGCCACGACGCGTTGTCGGGTCTCAGGGAATGGACACATATGGCCAGTCTGGTCAAGGAATTGGAGAATTCGTTATGAACAAGATCAGGGTTGGGTTTGTGGGGTTTGGCGAAGTCAATACCCCGCGTGAATTCATTGACAAGAGGTGTGCTGATGCCGGCCGATTGCTGGAGCAACGGGGTGTGGAGCTGGTTCACACCGCGCCGGTCAGCGATGATCCTGCGGGCGCGCAAGCCGCGCGGGCTGTCCGGGAATTGAAGGCTGGCGGAGACTTCGACCTGTTGATCGTCTGTGTTGCAGGTTGGATACCGTCTTGGGCTGTCTTCTCAGTGATCGAGCCCTTCAAGCACAAGCCGATCCTGCTTTGGGGTTTGACCGGTTGGCAGGAGGGGGATCGTTTTGTCACCACCGCCGATCAGGCTGGTACGACGGCGCTCCGCAAGCCGATGGCCGACATGGGCTACACCTTTAAGTATGTGGTCACCTATCTAGGGCAGTCACCCCGAGTCGATGAGATCATGAGTTATGCCCGCGCCGCTCAAACTGCAATGTTGCTGAAGTCCGCCAAGATCGGCATGGCGGGGTATCGCGATATGCGCCTTTACGGCACGATGTACGATGGGGTTTCCCTCAAGGCGCAGATCGGCCCCGAAATCGAGCACTTTGAAGTTCTCGAACTGGCTCAAATGATCGCGAAAGTTGACCGACACGAGGTGGCACGGCTGGCTCAGGAAGTTCGGATGCGCTGGACGTTTGTCAAGGAACCGCAGCCTGGCACGGTTGAGAAGTCGGTGGAACTCTACCTTGCGATCAGCGGAAAAATCAAAGAGAGGGGATATCAGGGCTTTTCGTTCAACGACGTCGACGGTATCAAGAAACTGCTTGGTTTTGCCCCGGCAGGCGCGATGACCCTACTGCATGACGAGATGGAGATCTCCTCTGTACCGGAAAACGACAGTCTGGGTGCCGTCACTCAGTTAATGGTTCGGGGTCTGACTGGGCAGATAGCGGCCTACTTGGAGTTCTATGAATTCCTGGAGAATGGCGCCTTAATGGGCGTGCCTGATTATGTCCCCGGTGAGATTGTTGATGGCAAAGTGACGGTTATGCCGAATGCCTTCGGAAATTTTGGGGAAGGCCTACTGAACGTCTCCAAACTTAAAACCGGCCTTGTCACGTTGGCTCGACTTGGCTACGCCAATGGATGCTATTGCATGCACATCACCACGGCGGAAGCCCGAACTCCGAGCAATTGGGAAGAGGCCGGTTGGGCGCCGCCAGCGCCGCAACTGCCCAGCTTGGAAATGATCTTCGATTACCCCGTGGACGAGTTTGTTCAGAAAGTCATGAGTCAACACTATATCATTTCCTACGGTGACAACCGGGCCGTGTTGAAAGACCTCTGTATGATCCTCAAGATTGACGCAATATGAATCTCACTCAGCGCTACGGAGTCGCCATCGTTTTCGCTCTGGCAGGCCTCTATTTCTTTTCGTTTATCCAGCGGGTCGGGATACCGGGATCGATTTTCAACGATCTCCAGAGCGAAATGAATCTCGATGCGGCTGTAGTCACCCGGCTGGGAGCGATCTATCTGTTTATCTATGCCATCATGCAACCTTTTGCTGGAATGTTGGCCGACCGTTTCGGGGGGATCCGGGTGGCACTGGTGAGTGGTCTTTTGCTGGTCATCGGCGCTACGTTGTTTCCGCTTTCCCATAGTACGGTGGGCCTGTATTCAAGCCGCGCACTGGTGGGGTTGGGTGGCAGTGCGATGTTTCTGTGCATGTACAAGGAAGCCGACCACTCGTTTAGTGGGAGGCATTTCACAGTGATTGTGGGGTTTTTGTCGCTCGTCGGGTACTGTGGCGGGCTGGCGGGAACACGCCCGTTCCGGATGCTGGTGGATGGTGAAGGGTGGCGAAACGCCTGTTTGGTTCTGGCAGCGGGAACGGCGAGCCTGCTGGTGCTGGTATGGTGGTTGGGGCGGAAGGCGGATCACGAAGGCCGGTCCACACTGGATGGAAATTCCTGGGGAAATACGGTGGAGGTGTTGACCAACCGCTTGAATTACCCGGTGCTGATCGCCTATTCGTTTAGCATGTCCGTAACGCTCTGTCTTCAAATGACTATTGGGCAGAAATTTATCGAGGATATTTGCGGTGTCACAGCCTCGAATGCCTCCAAACTGACATTCACCATGATGTTGTTCACGTTGGCCGCATTGCCGCTTTGTGGCGTTATCAGCAAAAAGTTCCATCATCGACGCAACCCCTTTTTGATATTTGTTGCAGTTACGGCCGTCACGGGGATGTTGCTCATTCTGGTGGGAATCCACTACACGATGCCTCCCTGGTATTTCCTTTGCGCCTTTATTCCACCAGCGCTGGGTTCGGGTTGTGCACCGGTCATCCTGTCAATGATGAAAGAACAAAATCCCTCAAAAGCCGTGGCTACTTCCGTTGGGATGTTGAACACTGCAGCGTACGTGATGATTGCTGTAACCGCGCAACTGACTGGCATGGTGCTGGATTTGTTTAATCATCAAGCGGTTGTTTCCGCCAAGGCCAGGATCTATCCTCCCTCCGCCTATGTCGTCCTGTTTAGTATCCTTCTGGCACTCTCATTGGTTGCCCTGATTGCATCATTCTTTAGTCGTGAGATTAGGCCACGCAACATACTGGTGGATGGTCGGCCATTTTAAGCTACAGCACCCATAATGAATAAACTGTCTTGTTTGACTTCAAAATCACTGGATGCCGTGGCCTTCGACTCATGGCACTGAATCGATGCGGTCTTTGCCAACACACCGGCGGGCGAGTTGCAACAGGCGTGGAGGGCTGATTCTGAGCCCGGTTTCCGCCCCATGCGCGTGAAAAAGACGCCGGAGGGACAGGAAGACCGTCCCTCTTGAATGTTGTGCTCAAGCTGTTGAGCATTGGTGTTTTTAAGAATCAGAAACTAATCGCGACGGATCTGTTGGCGTACTACGCGAGGGCCAGCATAGAGGGTATGCGAATTCAGATCCTCAATCCGGAATTAGGCGGACGGATAGATTTTATTCCACACGAATCGTTGGAACCTCAACTGGAGCGTTCATGCATATTCCTTGTTCATGAATCACGAGTTGTTGTATATTCGCGAACAAGAAGAGGTGGCAGACAATGAGCCAAGAGTTAATAGCGCCTGCTTTTACAAACTATCGAGCATTTGTGGCCTTAAACTTACGCATCATAAGACAGCCCATAAATTAGGGAATGCCGGGGTGGTGGCACTTCACTACCAGGGCATTGACGCTCGGTTTTGTGTTGAAAGCCGGAAGCAGATTACTACGACGGCTGTGAACATGATGCTTTCTGCTCGCACGCCGGAACAGTTCCGCAATCTCCTGCTCGTGGCTCCCGCAATTACTCCCGCTTGCGCCAAACTATTGAAGGCGCGGGATATCTGTTATGCCGATGCGGCAGGTAATTTTTTCCTGCATGCCGGGTCCCTCTATTTGCACGCCACCGGGCAGAAGATTCCGAAACATGGTGCCGAAGATGGCCTCATGCCGGTTCGACAGTCATTTGCCACGAATGCCTTGAAACTCATCTTTGCGATCTTGACCGATCCCGATTTGGATCATGAGCCAGCCAAGGCTTTATTGAATCAGAATTACCGGATTATTGGCAGAATTACCGGGACGCCGTTGGGGTCAATTGCCGCTACCATGAGTGCCTTACAGACGGGGGGCTATGTGGTAACCGGTGAGAAGGGTGAGAAATTGCTTCTAAACCGGAAGAAACTGATGTCCCGCTGGATTGAGGACTATGCGGCACGACTTCGTCCGCGGCTCGTTGGCGGGCATTATTGGGTTCCCTCCGCGCAGTGGTGGGTGAAAGCCGATATTAATGAGACCAATGGGTTGTGGGGAGGCGAGGTCGCCGGGGCCAAGTTGACCGCCTATCTTTCACCCGAGACAGCCACGATCTACTGTGATGATCTTTCAAGTGAATTCATCCTCCATGTCTCCTTGTACAAAGAACCTGTCGGGAAAGTGGAAGTCTTGCGACCATTCTGGGGTGCCGTGCCGTCGGCTTCGCTCCCAGACCTTCGGACTCTCTATTGACTCCCTATTGACCGCTACGCGCATCGAGTGTCACTTGCGCCTCCGCGCGCCGGTCGTACAACCTTCCTTCGTCAGGTTGACCGCCCGTCTCGCTCCATCGCAAGCACCACTCCATGGCGCTCCGCAATACAATACAAACCGGAGTGCTGCCTTCGTGTGCCCGTTCCGGGTCTCCGCTCGTTCCTCGCTCCCCACCCGGACCGGTCACACCAAGGCAGCCCCATCTCAGCGCGCCGGACGACCGGCGCTCAAACCGCTACGCTACGCCTTGTCATGGAACCTGCTTTGAAAGGCCAGGTTCCCCGCCAAGGCTTCGCTTCGCGGCCTTCGGTCTCTCTATTGACGCCCTATTGTCCAAGGCGCTTCAAAGGGCCGTTCGGATCGCCGCTTATTGTTCCAACTTTCACCCATGAAGCGTCCGCTTCGCGCTCGCGACCCCAACGGATCGTGCGCTTTCGCCGTCGCGCCATATTGCGGAGGTTCGTACCTCACCCCCGCAAAATGGCAAATACGCGACGGCTCGTGCTCGCAAAAGCCTCGCACCCGCGCACGAACCGTCGGGGTCGACTCGTCCCGCCGGAGGCGGGATCCGCCCCATGGGTTCAGTTTCCACAAACGTGTCGCCCGCCCGTCCCTTTCAAGCGCCAAGAACTCGCCTACGGCTCGAAGCCCTGCTTCGCGATTACGCTTCGCAGGGTCAGGTGCTGTCGGGCCGCAAGGTGCGTGCCAGTCACCGCCATCGGTCCGGGCTCAAAATTCCGCCCCGACCGCTGTCGGCGCCTGCTTCGCCCGCTAAAGCGGGGCACGCACCTTGCTTCATTGGCCCGCCAGCTCTTCAGAAGAGCGCGCCGGAGTACCGGCGCTTAACCGCTTCGCGATGCCCGGCCCGGCACCTGCGAAGAAAAGAAAAGGCCAGGTGCCGTTCCAGGGCATCGCTCCGCGTCCTTCGGTCTCACTTTGGACACCCCATTGTCCAGGGCGCTTCAAAGGGCCGGTCTCCTCGCCGCTTTATGCTTCAACTTCACCCCAAAGGCGGCCGCTTCGCGCTCGCGGATCCGCCGGGGCATACCGGCGGACCCGTCTCGTACCGCCCCGAGGGGCGGAATCCGCCTCCGTGGTTCAGTTTCAGCAACAGCGTCGTTTCGTCCGGTCCTTTCAAGCGCCAAGAAATAACTCGGTCGGCAGGTGCCGCCCTCGAAGTCCCGCTTCGCGGGATCGGTGATGGCGCACCGCGGACTGACATTCCATCACCCGCCATCGGTCCGGGCTCAAAGTTCCGCCCCGACCGCTGTCGGCCGCTGGAATGCCATCCGCAAAATGCTGCGCCATCCTCAAAGAAGAGCGCGGCGGGCGGCCCTGATCAACGCTGTTTCCCCCCTCAGTTTTCCCCCTTTGGAAACCCCCTTTCCAGATCCCCCCTTCAAACTCGAACACGCCAAAGGGGGAAAACCGCAGGGGGCAACAGCGCGGCGTCTCCACCGGCGCGGCTGAAGAAACCGCGGGGCCCCTCTCTCCCCGCGGAGCCGCGCCACGCCGCCCTTCGGGTTGACAGGGCCACTCCGCCGCTTGTCCCCCTTGCGCCGAGGCCCCCGAGGGGCCGGGCGCTGGGAAAGGGCCGCCGTGCGGTTCGCGCGCTCACCACCACTCTGGCCCTTCCTGGAGTTCGCAGGCTTACCCTTTGATAAGAGCGGCGGTAGCCTTAGCCCCCTTGCGCCTTATCGCCCCCAGAGGGGGCGGGCGCGCTGGTTTGCTGGGCGCGCCGGCCTTCGCGCGCGAGCGCCCTCGCAAACTATGGAAGGGGGACACCCCCTTACCCCCACGCGCGCGAAAGCGTCGGCGGCCGGCAATCCTTCATGCCACCGTGGTGAGTTACTCATCCCGGTTGTTATCAACAACACCATGGGCGCCGTCCACCGGAATGCCGCCTTCGGCGGCAGGTGGCTGAATCGACTTTACACCATTGTCACGCCAGGTAATCTCATCGGCAGTATCAGAAATCAGGCACTGTCATGGGGAAGCCAAAACGAAAACTTAGTCCCGCAGAAAAGGCGGAGAAGAAACGCCGTCGTCGTGAATTCATGACGGTCTTCATCAACGGGAAGCAGAAGCGCGTCAGGCGGCCGCCCACGATTGATGGCCTGCCAGTTGATGAGTTCATCGCTCGGAATGCTGATCCAATCTGGCTCTTTCAGAACGGGATGTACGAAGAACTCCACCACTGGGAGCAGGAACGCGAAAATCCCCAGCCGAAACCTGTCAGCGACGACAACAACGCCGACCACCTTGACGACAATCTCCCTTTTTGACGCAGGCCCTTCTTCCCCCCAGGCCCCCCTCATCATCAGGTGCGGGATTCCCGCACCTGAATCGCACTGGACACTGCTCCCTGCCATCTGCCCACTGACGATGGGGCACCCACCGTGCGTGCCGCACCGCGCCTGTTATTCCCTGAACGAAACTCCCGGAAATTCGGCGTAAACAGTTGCGATTCAATAGCTTTAGTCGAAAATGCGTTTTCTATTTTGTTCGGCTTTCAAGGGCAAAAACCCCAGCAATTCGCATGGTTTATTGCGAAAATGCCCTGTTTTTGACTGTTATTTTCACCGGTCTAACCCATAATTGCCCGGCTACCATCGCCGCCAACATACGTTACATACGCTTCTTTTTGACCTACGCACGCACGTACGCGCGCGTGAGATAAACCCTTTCGGGTTTTGAGAGAGAGAAGAATATTATTATCCCTGATATAGCCAGAGAGTTGGAAATGAGCGTATGTAACGTATGTGCCGGGTACCGCCGGATCCGAGATCATGAGGCTGAACGCCTGGCCGGTGATCAGGATTTTTTTGAATTCCGACATCCTCAAACATGGGTGACGAGAATGGAAACGTTATCCTTTACCGTTATCCAATAGCATCGTCGCGAAGAGTGAATGAGTGTAGTAGTCAATGTTTACAGGCATATGGTGGAAGTGGCGGAGAGGGAGGGATCACCATTGGACTTATATTTCCCTTTTAACCACCCTAC
>JBAXWB010000054.1 GCA_037128595.1 bacterium | reverse complement strand
ACCGGAAAATCCGCCCTACGGCTATGAAAAGCGCGTCAGGTATCCCCTATTGGCCGTCCCGGGACCCGATCGGGGAAAGGGGCGGATTGAATCTGTATGGGTTCGTGGGGAATGACGGAGTTAATTCGGTGGATTACTTGGGTGCGGCCCATCTGCGCCTATGGTATACGACCCCGCAAAAGATTACGTTAGGAGATTGTGGCTCATACAATTGGACCATTAAATGGGGGGTTCGTCCGAGATCGGGTGCGGACGGTGGCATTGTCCTTCAGCATATTAAATATAGCGCATCGGATGCTGGCGGCAACTCGCTGGAACTGCCGAGCGATTATTGGGAAGCATGGAGGGTTCTGCCGAAGTCGCGGAACGTTTCTAGCATAGTGGAAGTTTTTGATGACGAAGGTGAGACGTCAATAGAAATCGCCGTGGATAGCTGGGTTATGGGAGGTTGGGCCTTGCCTGTGCCATCTTACGAAGGCACTGAAGGTACAAGCGAAATCCAAGGATGGGCATGGTATAAGGCCCCAGTTAGTTTGAAAGAGCTGGACACGAAGATGCCCCGCGGCACTGTGCAGGAAGCGGGTACTCTTTGGGCCTCTTACACGGAGATGTTCGCGGACAGACGCCGGTCGAATCTTGTATACCGAAAGTTGGTGGTAAAATGGTGTTGCACGTCGGGTGCCTCGAAGGAGGACAGGAAAACAAAAATTGTTGAAATGTTTCCAAAGAGCGATAAGGTATTTATCAAATGAAAAAGATGCGCCACGCCCTCGTCTTGTGTATTGCCTCATTAGGTTTGTCCATGATAGCATTATGTGGAGAAGAGGAGCGTACTCGACTGAATACGGATCAGTCCGTCATAAAGGCGCTCGGAAGGGAGCCGACGGATCATGGAAGCCTTAATGAACTAATTGAAAAAAATCGTCTGCCAGTCGACGGTAGGCCAAATGGAATTGGAGTTTTCCTGAAACAAGTCGGACTCGATCCGGAAAAGATCGTTAAAATCGAGGGGCGAATCAAGATTCGAGGGTCCATCAAGAGAATACGTGTCAGTCCACGCTACGAAATATGGCTTCAAGGCGAAGTTTATTCGGATAAAGAGATTATCACGAAGGCATCGGTGGTGCCATATTCAGAGAAACTGTTCGGTTATAAAATCACTAATAGAGAAGACTGGAATAATGTGATCTTCTCGGCAAGCGGCGCTCCATAAATGAGGCCGGTCCTTGGGAAATAGAGGACCGGGGCCCTGCTGTTAAAGGCCGAATTATCATCGTAGAATCCGCCCCGAAAACACGACCAGAGGGCGGCCATTCACACCTAGACGCCATCTACCGCTTGGGACAAGTCGATTTCAACATTTGCCGCAGACTGCAGGATACCGTCCGATCCATCGCCGGGAAGCGGCAGGGCATCGAGCGCGGAAAGCATGGCGGATGCCAGACAAAGGCAGATAGTTTTGGGGGATTTCATGGTTTTGTGGATGATGAATTCGACTTTGTTTCTTGCGGTTCGGTCGTGAGTTGAACACTCACCTCGCGGGAATAAACCTCGGGAACCCCGGTGCCCTTGATCTCCGGGCCGAGGAGAACCGATGCCTCGCGAAAATGAACCTCCGCCACCGAAGGAAGCGCAACGGCTGTAAGCGGGGCCCCAAGCACCGTATGAAGATGCTAGCGGTAGCGTAGCGTTGGGGTCATAGTTGCGGCTCCTATGAGTGCAACGTGTTCAAGCCCGGCGTTTTGCCCTTCTGCCGCGGGCTTTGAGCCAGGCGGCGGGGACGAGTGCGGCCACTTCCCCTGCCTTCATCCCCGGCAGGCGGGTCAGGACATCCTCGAGGTAGTCCCGTGGCGCAATGCCAAGGCGGCGGCAGTTTTCCACGATGGTGTAGAGGATCGCGCACTTCTGTCCGGCACCCTTGTTTCCAATGAAGAGCCAGTTTCTTGCCCCAACCTTGGTTGGGCGGAGGGCGTTCTCATTGAGATTATGCCGCGTCCACGTTTATGCCGCGTGCATAACCTGGAGGCTGGTTTTGCTGTAGTTTGTCGCTCCGTTCCGCAGTCAAACGCGGCATAATCAAAGGCTCTCCAAGAGGCCAAGCAGTTGATCGGTCGGGTGATAACGTTTGGGGACCACTTTGCTTTTTTGTTGATGGCCGAATTGACATCGTGGCGTTTTACCAAATTGTCATCGTGGAATATTTCTGAAATTTCCACGCTTTCATCGTACTTTGAGTCCGCTATGGTCGTAGGGTTCTGCGAATTGTTCCACAGCCACCGGGCGTCCGGCGGCGGGTGCAAACCGGGGCTTTGCCCCAGACCCCAGGATTTTCAAGGCATGGACGGATGCTCCCAACGATGGGTTTTGACGACGCGGAAGGGCGTATCCCCGGTGTCCGGAGATACTACTTGTTTTGTTTTGCGACATCGTCGGTCGCATCCGTTCCGGTTATCCCTCGGCGGGTCGTCTCCCAACGTTGCCCGCTTGTGTTTGGCCGGAAGAAGTTATGTTTTCATGAGGGATCATCCGCATTCAGCCAGCCAATGACTGATGTCGATGATGGCAGCCCCGCCTGGCGACACGAGGTCCTTCCCAAATCCTGTTGCCGCCAAAAGCCATCCGATCCCCCTCCCGGGGGAACGATGACAGTTCGGCCTAACATGTCTCTTCGGTGCCAGAAAATCCGACACCTGGAGCAGCACATGGAGCCTGCCGAGAACCCGTTTCGCCTCGCCAAGCGCCCTGCGCAGATGCCGCCAGACTCTCTCTACCGGAGGTGCGCTCATGTTCCTGTCGGGTTCGACGACGCGGAGAATGGCGGGGGCGGCGAGCCAATGGTTGGCGCGAAACCGTTCCAGCCAGCGATAGGCTGTGCTCCTGGAGCACTGCCCAGCGGCGGCGGCGGCATCGGGTTTCGTGGCCGGCGGGGAGGCCGTGCCGAGATCAGCTTCCTCGCCGTAGCCAGTATCAAGGATTGCGCCGATCCGCGCCGCCCCAAGCGTGGCACCGGGAACCCGGTCCACGAAGTGAATGGAGAAAGTCCGGCCGCAGCCATCGAGCTCGCGGCGGTTTGAGCAATAGGCACGGATGCCCCGGTGGGTGCCGTCGGCGGCCTTGAGGAAACCATGGGCCTTGAGTGTCTCCGTGCGCATGCAATGGGGACACGGGTTGGCGAGCAACAGCGTGCGCAGGTTGAGGAAACGGCAGCTCCCCACATCCAGATTGGGTATGAAATTGGGCATAGGGATGGATTCTACCGGAGCCTGCGGGACGGCGGAAGGAAAAAGACGCTGTGGAACATTCGCGGCCGGATTAACGCCGTGTTTTTCGCGGAATCCATACAGTCACAATTCGGCCAAAACTGCCCCGAAAACACGACCAGAGGGCGGCCATTCACAGCTTTTCCCCGGAGCAACAGAGCTCCCTGCTCAAGGCCTATCGGTGAAAACGGCGGGTTGCTGCGGTTCGTCACGGGTGTTGTGAGCCAGTGAGGCTGCATGAGCACGGCGTTGATTTGTTTGAGATCAACGGTTTTGGTGCTGTCGCGCACGGCACGGAGCTGGAGGGCTGTGTTGAGGTAGGGCATTCAAGGCGGCCACGGCAAGACAAACCCCGCCGAGACCGGTAAAAATGTCTGACGAATTTCCTTCCCTTAGCCGCCTGAAGTCGCTATCACTGCGCTTGGAAAGTGGCCTACTTCAGCACAGCAACCGCGCCTCAGCGCCACAACCCAACCGGAAAAAACCGCGTCTGGGATTTTTTTCGTATCCGGCCATTTCGCGTTCCCCTAACCGCCGCCAGCCCCTGCGACCGCGCTGGGAAATCCGCCCTACACCTACGAAATCGACGTCGGGTATACCCCGTTGGCAATCCAGGGACTCGATATGGGAACAGGGAGAGTTTAACCTCTATGCGTTCATGGGGAATAACGGGGTTGATCGATGGGATGTCTTTGGCAGAAGCCCCATATCCAGGACAAGAAATCGCTTAAAGATGGCATTCCGGGGTATTCGATCGACATCATGTTTTCGGGCTGAATTGGCCCCGTTCCAATCCCCGTCTGACAATTGATGATCATCTGAAAAAACGCCCCCACGCAATATCTCTTGTTTCGTACAAACACTAACCCGACGATTACCATGCCACTCAATAACTGCGATATCCTCATTCAAGCCGGACACCAAAACACACCAGACGGAGCCACCGGAGGTTCCGGACCACTAGGGGACGAGATCGACTGGACACCCGTCATCTCTGATGAGGCCGTGGCCATCCTTAAAGCTGCCGGAGTGAATGCGGTGAAGGAAGATGCCTCGATCAAACACTCCGACCGAAACTATAATTGCAAGCTCGCAGTCTTCGTACATTTCGACGATCCTGACAGCGGGGAGAGCGGCCCATCGGTCGGCTATGATCATGACAGTGATGCCGCTGCGGCAAACGTATGGAAATCACTTTACAAAGAGTTTTTCCCATTCAATGAAACATGGCGGGAGGACAATTTCACCGAAGACGAACATCATTACTATGGGTTCAGCCACACATTCACCAGCGACGCGGAGTTTTTGATTGAATTCGGAGATTTGAACAGCCTGCGCCAGGCGCAATGGTTAAAGCCCCGGCTTCGCTGGCTAGGTTCGCTGCTGGCACACTACCTAAGCAAACGTAGCGGAATGGGGGATGTTCCCAAACCCGCGCCGTATGACGAAAGCAGCCATCCAGGATATCCAATTAAGTTCAAATTGAAGAGTGCTACATTTTCTGGAGATCCGGTACTGGAAGCAGTGGTTTCGGGCAATATCGTGCTTTCGCAATCGCCAATTAAGGTCAATGGAACAGGGCCTGTGCAGGACGCACTCAAGGCATTGGCACTTGCGGGGCACCCCAATTACGGCATCGACTTTAAGGGAAATTCAAACCTTCGCGGTTTTTACGGTCCCAAGACGGTTGCCGCGGTCAGAGCCTTTCAAAGTGACAACAAGCTAGATGTCACCGGCGAGATTGACGATAAGACCATCAAGTCCCTCGACGTTGCAATGCTTGTTCTGGAGCCCCCTCAGGTACCCGAGGTCATACCACAGGGCAGCGGAGTTGATCCAATGAATCCCGGTCCGGGAGCTAGACCCGTCGGCCAAACGGAACCCTTTCGAACATCTGCATCGAGTTCAGGCAACGAGAATGGCAGTTCAAAGACGACTGGATTGCTCGGGAAATCACAACTGTTTGACGACGGGACCATCGTTGTGGACGCCACCGAACAACTTCGAGCCGTGCGTTCGGATGGTCTCAATGGGACGCTCACCGGCCAATGGCGGCGAGTTCAAAAGGGCAAGTCCTTTGCGGTGCGCCAAGAAAGTTACTCATATCGAGGACGGCACTTACCCGACGGGGCGCTATTTCTCGACGTTGATGGCATTCCCACCACAGTTCCAGCCGGTTTTACTGCCACCGCTGTGAAAAAAGTGAAGGCAACGCGGTTCGGTAAAGGCGACAAGCAGGACGAAGGTACAGGTTCTCCAACGATGGGGACGGTGCAGACTGATAGTGAAGTGGTTGGAGGCTCGGTTAAAATTTCAATCATGTCTGCCGTTTTCGGCAACAACTGGCAGGACAACGACAAGCGGCTTTCAGCCTTGATCGAAGTATATTTCAATAAGACCAGAAAAATGGTCCGCGTGCCGCTCGTGGATGTCGGGCCCGGAGAAAAGGCACCTTCCCATGCGGAGGTCGATCTCACTCTTGCCTGTGACCAATTTCTTGGAACCGATGGTTTGGCCACAGTTGACTATCGCATACTTGTTCCAAGTGCATAATGTCAAATCGCACTCAACTACATCATCGCCCGAAAAGGCGACAAGCCCATCGTTTCTTTCGTGACCCTGATTCACCAGATACTGGGAAGCTGACCTGGGCCCCGGTGCCGGCCGGGATTGAGGATTTCAAGGGAGTTTTCAAGGAGCGGATCCGCATGATTGTGCGCGATGGGCATTTGGAGATTATCGCTCAGAGCTCACGGATTTGTGCGGTGAGAGTCACCTCCCGGACAACGGGATTTACCGGCGAGGGGGCACCGAACCCGTGACGATCACGGCGAGTTCAGGCAAGGAGCCGATTGCAAGACGACGGGTCCGAAGGATGCAGGAGGAAGGCAAGGAGCGCGAGGTGCGGCTCAACACCTACGCGGAAATCCGAAGCAGCAAGGGGATTTTTGATGCGATTCTTGAGGCATGTGCCACGGGCCTCCAGTTCCGGTGTTGGCAAGATGACCGGGACGAGGAAGGGCACGGTGGCCACCGCCTGGAATGCGCGCAGCAACGAGTTCCTCGCGGCGTTCCGTGCGCGGGATCTGGCCGCCATCGACGTGGTGGCGGTGTACTTTGACGGCATTTTTCCGGGCAAGGAGCGCTGTGTGGTGGTGGCCACGGCGATTGACACGGAGGAATACAAACACCTGTTGGATTTCGAGGAGGGCAGCAGCGAGAGCGGGGTGGTAGTGAATGGTTTCTTAGGCAGGTTCGCCGCACGCGGATTGGTGGTGGGGCGGGACCGCCGGGTGCTGGTGCTGCGTGACGGCAGCGCGGCGATTCAAAAGCGGTGGGTGAGTTCTGGCCCGACGCGGTGCAGCAAGAGTGCCTGGTGGATGTGGAGCGGGTGGTGTGTGCCAAGCTCTCCCACAAGCACAAGCGCGGGTTTGTGGAGCAGATGAATATCCTACGGGGCGTGGAGGGTGCGGAGGACGGTGATGACGCACTGCTGGCGTGTCCAACCGCATGAGCCGGATAGTGGTTTCAATGGACTGCCACCCGTCGCCGCAATCCTGCCAGAGCGCCCCCTTGCGCATTATGCGGCTATGCGGCTGACGAGTTCCTTGACCTTGTTGGTATGGCGCAGTTTGAAAAGAAACTGCAGGCCGCGCTCCTCATGCTCTAACATAACCGCATCCGTGCCGTAACCGCAGTCGCAATGGATGAAGGTGGGCCATTGGTGACGGGGCAGTTTTTCGAGGGTTTGCCAGATGTGAACCTCCGTTTGCGGAGTGGGAGAGTAACGCTTCCACTAACGCAAAAGCCGGGGATCCTGAGGCGGGACCGCAGAATCTGATGCGCTCGCAGTCAACTTTGGGTGAGTCCGTACACCTAAGCCCTTTCTGCAAACTTGACCAGCAGCCCGCACGGATCGCCCTCGAACAATTCGTGAAGAGCTCCGGGACCAACGCGCACCACGCCAAGCCCGTGGGACCATGGCATTTCGAACGTCATGTATGTCGCTTTCAGCTCGTCAAAAAACTTGCCGACTCCAAAGGTCGGGTTCTCCGGCACGTTGATGTCATGGAGCAACACCACTGCTCGTTCGGACAGCAAGTGGAGCCACGTTTCAAAGTCGTGCTTCACGGCCTCGTAAGTGTGCAATCCGTCGATGTGAAGAAGGTCGATCTGTCCGGGCTGAAACAAGGTGGCCGCTTCGTCAAACGTCGTCCTAAACCATGATGCGCACTTGAAGGCGTGTGCCTTGAGCGCGAACCCATCATAGACCGTGGAGTCCGCACCGTAATATCCCGCATGCTCGTCTCCTTCCCACGTGTCCACGCCGTAGCATTCGCAGTCCACCCCGAAGACGGTCACGGCTTCGCAGAAAGACAGGAAGCTGCAACCATGCCAGACGCCAAGCTCCACGATCGTCTGCGGCCGGTGATGCTCCACAATCCAGCCAGCAAACTCACAGTGCCCAGCCCACGGCCCCGCTTTCAACGGTGGTACGAATCTCACCGGATGTCCTCCTGTTCGCGTCCGCACGTGGGCTTCTCAGAATGAGCACATTTGATCTTCCAGTAATCGGCGATCTTGAACACCTTGCCGGCGTCGTGGCACATCCCCTCATCCGGGAAGGCGCCGAGGTTCTCCGCAGACCAGCGGAACTGGAATTGTTCGATTACTGCGCGCTTGTAGAGAGTACAGCCCGACAGCGCATGCGGCACGGGCTTCAGTTGATTGTTCGCTGCGTCGAATGCCTGCGCGGGCTTCCAGCCGCTGTAGTACACGCCGCCGATGAGGTCGGCTTGGTCCGTGACTTCCTTGAAGTTGTCCAGCAGGTTCGAGCACTGCGGAATCACGTCGGACTCCATGACGATGAAATAATTCCGCAGCGTACGCAGGAGGTCTTCACGCAGCACGGCCAGGGACTCCGATCCCTTGCGGAGAAACAAAGTGGACACCGCGATCACGAAGCGAGGTTGGACGATGCTCTTGAAATGGGGGTCCTCGTAACAATCAGTGTAAGCCGTCATCGGATCCGGCTGGAAATCGGTGTGACCATTCGATCCGAACATCATCCAGCGGACCTTGACCGCGCCATAGTCTTCATAGGCTAGGAGGAAGCGGGGCAGGCACGGCGAAATCTTGACGACGACATACTCGTCGGTGTCGATCAGGGCCATCCAGCGGCACTCCGGGCCGTATTTCCGCAATAGGTAGAGATAGGCGTTGGTCTGGACGTCGGGCGCCGTGCTCGTGAAACGTTCGACAGTAACATGCCCGGAGAGCCCTGCCCCGGCGATCGTGGTTGCCAGCGGGACCCTGCTTTCATTGTCCAGCAGGTAAATATGGGAGACCCCGATGGAAAGGTGGTGGCGGATCCAATCCACGATTTGGTGGTTCTCGTCCTTGCAGATCGCTCCGATTGACACGTAGTGGATAGGGGGCCGCCGGATCGTGCCGGGCTTGTCCATGCCCCACACCGTGTGTCCATAGCGATTCGAACCATAGCCCTCGATTTCCAACACATATTTCCCGGGGGGCAGTTCGATCGAGTCGGTCACGTCATGAGCCTGATAGACGCTGCCCAGGAGCTGACCATTGATTTTGAACCTGGCCCCGTCGAAGAAGCTGGCGCTGCCGTTGAGGAAACCGCGGACTTCCACGTGTTCGTGGACGACGAGTTCAAACCGGGAGTTCGCATGCGCGGAAACCGTCCACCGGAAATCCGGCGAGTTGGTCACCGGAAGATCCTCATAGCCCAGATCACCGTTTAAGCCGATGCCGCCATGGCCGGTCGCCGCGGAGTGAATTTGAAAAGGCGCCATCCAGTTCCCGTTTTTCGCGTCGGCGACATTGAGTTGCATAGGCTGGTTTTTCAGGAATAACTGAAGTGCATGGCAAGCGGTATCTCACTCGAAGTGGTCATGACTAACCAATTTCTCTCAGACTTGGAAGTTTATTCTAATCACGGTCGAACGGTGCTCGATCGTGCCTGCGGCGAATGAAGCGATGCGCTTGATTCCGTAATCGCACGAATCCTGGAAGAATCCCCCCCTCCGTGCGGGAGAAGAGGGGCTAAAGCGGCATGAAACCCGCAGTGCCGGAGCCGACCAAGGTGTTGGTCCGGCAGGAGGATCATGCAGGAAAATGAGGGGTTTCGTCAGAAACATGGGAAGATGCGTCAACTGCTAAGATAGCGATCCGGTTCCCTTTGCCAAGGCGTCTTTTTTGAAAATCCTTGGGCAGTGGTTTTTGGCGGGCGGGGTGCCGGCGGTGTCAGGTGTATTCGAGAACGAGAACGCGGGCATTGCCAAGGGGGATCCCGGGGGCTTGCCATGCGGAGCTTTGGTCGAACCGTTCGGGGTCGGGCACACGAATTGATCTGCCGTTCGAGGTGATTTTCCGGAGGGAGAAGGGATGGCGGAGCAGACACCCGGTAATCCGCCGCTTGCGAACCTGCCGGAAGGCGTCGGAAAATATCATGATCCTTCCGGCGATTTCATTTGACTTGGTCCCGATGCGCTGCTCCTACTGACTGCATGGTCGCCTCAGGTTCTTCGTCGGATTCATTTTCCCCGCCGTCCGGGTCATCGGGGTCCGATTCTTCGGGGGCCTCGTCAGGTTCGTCAGGTTCGTCAGGTTCGTCAGGTTCGTCCGGGAGTTCGAGTTCGTCACCGGTGCCGACCCACGGGGGGAGTCCGGACCCTGTTTATACAGCCTGCGACTGTTGTTGCGAATGCTCGACGCCCGTCGTCACCAACTCCGAAGTGAACGTGCGCTTCATGGACGGCGCGACCCTGTTGGGCGAGTCCGATCTTTCGGGTGGGGGTTTTGGCATTGGCTGGGGGCACACCCGTTGCTATGGGAACCTGCTGAGTTCCAATGTGGGCGGTTGGAACGGCAACAGCGTGATGGTGCGCGAGGCCGAATGGCTGGCCTTTGTCAGCCCCTCCACCGTGTGCGTGGTGCGCGACATGCAATCGAGCCTGTGGTTCGATCTGGTCGGCGGGACGTGGGTGCCCAGATACGGGGTGCATGCGACGCTGACCGGGCTCTCATCATCTTCTTTTTCGTCATCATCATCCTCGTCATCCGGAATTGACCAATACGTGCTCTTCGAGGAGGAAAGCGGCACGAGCAGATATTTCGGAGCGGACGGCTCGCTTGTGCGCATCGTCGCGCCGGGCGGAGTCGAGGCGCGGCTGACCTATGCGGGCGGCTCACTCGCAAGCTTCGAGGTTGCCCAGGGGGGCATGTCGGCGCGCTACGTATATGAATACAATTCCGCCGGATTGCTAGGCACGGTCACCCAGCAGACGGTCGCTAACGCGATCCCCACGCCGGTTCGCCGCGCCCTCTACACGTATTTCGGCGCGGGGGATTCCAGGGGCTGCGCCGGCGACCTGGCCTCGGTGGAAATCCAGATGTGGTGTTCGACCAACGGCATGTGGATGAGCGTGTCGCGCTCGGGATACCGGTATTATGTAACCGACGGGGCCGGCGGCTTCGCCCACGGCCTGAAGTATGTCATCGGTCCGGCGGCGTGGGACCGCATGACGGACGATCATTTCGACCCGATGACCTACAATCCCGCAGGTTATGCCGACCACTACTTCGAGTATGACTCCAGGCGCCGGGTGACGGTCCACCGGACCAACGGCGGGGAAATGGAATACCGGTTCGTCTATCAAGCCAACACCGCGTCCTCATCCACATCCTCGTCAACATCCTCCACCTCATCGTCCTCCGCGCCCGGGACGGGCGATCCCAACGCGTGGGTCTGGAAAACCACGGTCACCCGTCCGGACGGCAGCCTGCATGTCGCCTACACCAACGTCGCGGCGCAGACCATGCTGCTGGTGCTGTTGCCCGGGGA
>JBAXWB010000053.1 GCA_037128595.1 bacterium | reverse complement strand
AGACGGTATTAAATTCAAACCGCTCATCCATGGGCTGTTGCGTGATGAGCTGACGGCGGTGTGCAAAGAGCTGGGGCAGGCGGCCTACCGGGCGGGACAGGTCTGGGACTGGCTGTATCGCCAGCATGTGAAGACGTGGGAAGAGATGAAGAATGTGCCGACCGCGCTGCAGGAGGCGCTGGCTGAACGGTATGAATTGCTGTCGGTCACGCATATGAAACAGGATGGCGAGCATACGGGAACGCGCAAGATCCTGGTGGGGCTTCGTGATGGGGAATGCGTCGAAGAAGTCCTGATCCCGGCCCGCGAGCGTCGCACGGTCTGTGTCTCCAGCCAGGTGGGCTGTAAGTTTGCCTGCGCCTTCTGCGCGAGCGGCAAGGGCGGCTGGATCCGGAACCTTGAGGCAGGCGAGATTGTGGAAGAGTTGATGCTGGCCTGGGAAGAGTACGGCGACCGGCCCACCAACATTGTGTTTATGGGAATGGGGGAGCCGTTTGATAACTATGACGCCGTGATCAAGGCCATCCGGATTATCAATGATGGCAAGGGGCTCAATATCGGCATCCGTCACATTACCATCAGTACCAGCGGGGTCGTGCCCGGCATCAACCGGCTGGGCGGGGAGGGGTTGCAGGTCGAGCTTTCGGTCTCCCTGCATGCCCCCAACAACGAGTTGCGTAGCCGCCTGATGCCCGTGAACAAACGCTATCCCATCGAGGAGTTGATTGAGGCGTGTGCAAAGCATACGGAGGCGACCGGCCGGATCGTGACCTTTGAATACACGCTGATCCGGGGAGTTAACGACACGCCTGAACATGCCGTGCAGTTGGCGAAGCTGCTGAAGACCCTGCCCTGTCATGTGAACCTGATTCCCTTGAGTCCGGTCGACGGGTATGAAGGCCTGCCGCCGCTGGATGGAACGTCCGATATCTTCAAGATTCAGCTGGCTAAAGTGGGAGTCAACGCGACCTATCGGGTGTCAAAGGGTGGCGCCATCGATGCCGCCTGCGGGCAGTTGCGGTTGAGGAGTTTGAAGAGTGAAACGTGAAGCGTGAGATGTGAGACGTGAAGCGCGAGATGTAAGATGTAAGGCGCAAGAATTGCCCTGATAAATCTATTCATTTGCTTTTCATATAAATTCATAAGTTGCGTTTTCGTCGGGAACTTGACGAGGGCCGGAATCGGTGCCATATTCGGGGCCATACGAATACGAGGAGCGTCATTATGAATTCCATGGAGCCCGTCACCGAGTTGAAATCACGGTCATCCCAACTCATCCAACAAACACATGAGACTCAACAGCCGATCATCATTACGCAGAATGGGCGAGCCACAGCAGTATTGATGGATATTCAGGCCTATGAACGCCAGCGAAAGGTCCTTCACTTGCTGAAGATCCTTGCTCAGGGTGATCAGGTCTATCTCCACGGGCGTTACATCCGGCATTCTGCAGCCCAGCAGCACTTCCAGCGGAAACTGGAGGGCATGCAGAGCCATGCCTGACATGTTCAAAATTGTTTGGTCGGAAATCGCGATCTCAGACTTGGACTCCATACTTGATTATATCGCCTATGAAGATTCGGTTGAATCGGCGCAGAACGTGTATGCGAAAATTGAGCTCAAGGTCAATTCTCTGGCTCAGAGTCCCTGCCGCTGCCGGGTGGTTCCTGAATTGCAGGAGATAGGCGTGTCGGAATTCAGAGAGAATCTTTGGGGTCCTTATCGGATTTGCTTTCGGATATACCACCAAACGGTGGTTCTCGTTGCCATCGTGGATAGCCGACGAAATCTGGAAGAATTCTTGGTGGAACGATCGCTCTTGTTCACGTGATTACATAGGATGAAATATTTGTGAAAATGGCCTTGCAAACTAACTCTCGGGCGGTGGCGGCGGATATGATTGCCCGGTGGATGGAGACGGGGGATTTCCCTGACCGCATGATGAATCGCGTCCGTGCCGACCGCGGGTTCGTGATGGAGGTCGTTTACGGCACCGTCAAATGGAAACGTGAACTCGAGTGGGTGTTGAAGCAATGCATGAAGCAGATGCCGCCAATCCCGTTGCGCGCCCACATGATGGTCGGGCTGTATCAGATTTTACATATGGACTCGGTCGAGGCGTATGCGGCGGTCAATGAGACGGTCGCGGCGGTGAAGGCGGTGTCCTCGCAGTCGGAAGCCAATTTCACCAATGCCGTGCTGAGGCGGGTGCTGCGTGAAAAGGCCGAAGTGGTGGCGGCCCTGAATCAGCAGCCGTCCGGTATCCGCCTGTCGCATCCTGAGATGCTCGTCAAACGTTGGATTGCCGCCTTCGGCAATAGCCAGACCGATGCCCTGTGCAACTGGAACAACCAGCGGGCGGCGGTGATTCTGCGCATCAATACGACCCGGATCCAGATGGCGGACTTCCGGGACCGGGTGATGACCGCGGGGATGAAGGTTGAGCCGCATCCCCTGGATCCGGCGCGGTTCTGCACCTTGGGACGGGGCGTCAGTGTTGAAGATCTGCCTGGGTTTGAAGACGGCTGGTTTATGGTGCAGGATCCCTCCACGATCATGGCGGTGGAAATGCTGGCCCCCAAGCCGCAGGAGCGTATTCTGGATGCCTGTGCCGCGCCCGGGGGGAAAACCGTGGCGATCGCCGAGGCGATGGGCGGGGGCGGGACGCTGACGGCCATGGATATCCATGCCGACCGGATGGGCTATCTCCATGAAAACCTGGCCCGGATGGGATTTGCCGGCGTGCGGGTGATTGAGGGGGATATGACGGCCTGCAAACCGGGTGGCGCAGGGATTCCAGACCTGGCGGGGCTGGTCTTTGACGGGATTCTGCTCGATGTACCGTGCATGAATACCGGGGTGTTGCAACGGAGGGCCGATGCCCGTTGGCGTTTTGCTCCGGACCGGCTGGGCTCAGTCTGTGCGACTCAACGGGCCATTCTCGAGGGCGCAGCCACCCGGCTGCGCATTGGGGGACGCTTGGTCTACAGCACCTGCAGCCTGGAAGCGGAGGAAGACGAAGTCCTGATTGCCGGCTGGCTGAAGGACAACCCGAACTTTGAACTTATCCGGGAAAAGAAGCTCTTTCCGCCCAAGGACGGGACGGATGGCGCGTATGCCGCTCTGATCAAGCGGAATGCCTAGCAGCCTCCTGATTACCTCATGGCTCGGCAGGGACGCCTCGCCCTACCTAAGAGGGGCTCTTGGTTTTGGGTAGGGAGAGGCGTCCCTGCCGAGCCGTCTGCGCCACTGCGACATTCCGGCGTCAGGCGTGTCTCTTGTGGTAATAAAAGCGACATATTGTCGCGCAAGCCGTCTTGGTTAAGGTGATGCGCTTTTATAAAAAATAATTGTAACCAATTTATAATAAACAGTTTAAGCGTTTTGTTTTCAGGGCCATTCAGTGTCTTGGCACGGACGTTGCTATTAAGAACGCCGTATTTCGGAAAGAATAAATGTTCGCTATAAATCATGGCGATCTTTTGGAAGGAGTTGGCTTATGGCTAAGGTTTTAGGAATTGATTTAGGAACGACGAATTCATGTATGGCGGTCATGGAGGGCGGCGAGCCTGTGGTGATCCCCAACGCTGAGGGAATGCGGACCACGCCTTCCATTGTGGCGTTTACCAAGACGGGCGAGCGGTTGGTCGGGCAGGCGGCAAAGCGTCAGGCGATCACGAACTCCCAGAACACCGTTTATTCGATCAAGCGCTTCATGGGCCGCAAATTCGAAGAGGTTTCCCGTGAAATCTCGCTGGTCCCGTACAAGGTCGTCAAAGCCAAGAATGGTGATGCCCATGTGCAAGTGGGGGACAATCTGTATTCCCCGCCGGAAATCTCCTCGATGATCCTGCAGAAGATGAAGGCGGATGCCGAGGCCTATCTGGGTGAGAAGATCACGCAGGCGGTCATCACGGTGCCGGCCTATTTCAATGACAGCCAGCGTCAGGCGACCAAGGATGCGGGCCGGATTGCCGGTCTGGAAGTCATGCGTATTATCAACGAGCCCACCGCGGCGTCGCTGGCGTACGGGCTCGACAAGAAGAAGGACGAGAAGATTGCCGTCTACGATCTGGGTGGCGGAACCTTTGATATCTCCGTCCTGGATATCGGCGAAGGCGTCTTTGAAGTCAAGGCGACCAATGGGGACACGCACCTGGGTGGTGACGATTTTGATGACACCATCATGACGTGGCTGGCGAATGAGTTCAAGAAGGAGCAGGGGATCGACCTGACCAAGGACCCCATGGCCAAGCAGCGCCTCAAGGAAGCCGCGGAGAAATCCAAGTGCGAACTGTCGAGTGCGTTGAGCACCGATATCAATCTTCCGTTCATCACCGCCGATGCCTCGGGTCCCAAGCATCTGAATGTGACCCTCTCCCGTGCCAAGCTGGAGCAGTTGGTGGATTCCCTGATTGAGCGCACCATGCAGCCGGTCCGGAATTGCATGAAGGACTCCGGGCTTGCGACCGTGGACGAAGTGGTGCTGGTGGGCGGTATGACCCGTATGCCCAAGGTTCAGGAGATGGCCAAAAAACTCTTCGACAAGGAACCGCACAAGGGGGTAAATCCCGATGAAGTGGTGGCCGTGGGCGCCTCGATCCAGGGCGGTATCCTCAAGGGCGAAGTCAAGGATGTCCTGTTGCTCGATGTGACGCCGCTGTCCCTGGGAATTGAAACCCTGGGCCGGGTCTTCACCGCCTTGATCGAACGCAATACGACCGTTCCCACGAAGAAGACGGAAATTTTCAGCACGGCCTCGGATAATCAGCCGTCGGTGGAAATCCACGTCCTGCAGGGCGAGCGGAAGATGGCGGACCAGAACAAGACCATCGGCCGGTTCCATCTGGATGGGATCCCTCCCGCCGCGCGCGGAGTGCCGCAGGTCGAGGTGACCTTTGACGTGGATGCGAACGGGATTCTGCATGTGTCGGCCAAGGATCTGGGTACCGGCCGCGAGCAGAAGATCACCATTACGGCCTCCAGCGGATTGACTGATGCCGAGATCAAGAACATGGTCAAGGATGCCGAAGAGCACGCGGACGAGGACAAGAAGAACCGTGAGACCGCCGAGACCCGCAACATGGGTGACAATCTGGTCTACCAGACCGAGAAGTTGATCAAGGATCAGGGCGCCAAGATGACGGACGACAAGAAAAAGCCCGTGGAAGCCGAACTGGAGAAGCTGAAAGAGGCGCTCAAGGGGACGGACAATGACGCCATCAAGGCGGCCATTGAAGGCGTCAATACGGTGATGCAGGCGTTTACCGCGGAGATGTATGCCCAGGCCAAGACCCAGCATCCTGGTGGCGGGGCAGAGGGCGCCGGGCAGCCGGGCGCGGAGGAAGGCGCCAAGGCCAAGGGCGGCAAGGATGACGTGATTGATGCTGATTTCGAGATGGTGGATGAGAATAAGAAGAAATAAGGATTTTCCGCGGGGCGAGCGGATCGCTGCCGCGAAATAGCAGAAACAAGAAAAGGAGAACCAAAGAGATGAAGATTAAGCCGTTAGGTGACCGGGTTCTGGTTGAGCCCAAGAAGGAATTGGAAGTCAAAAAGGGCGGGATTATCATTCCCGACAGCGCTAAAGAAAAGCCGACCGAAGGAACCGTGATTGCCATCGGGACCGGCAAGCGCGATGAAGATGGTAAGTTGATCCCGTTCACCGTCAAGGTGGGCGATACCGTGTTGATGCCCAAGTACGGCGGCACGGAAGTCAAGATCAACGACAAGGAATACCAGATCATGCGCGAAGAGGATATCCTCGGCATCGTCGAGTAATTTTTCGGAATAGTCTGAAGTAATAATAAAAGAAGGAAACGAACAATGGCTGATAAAGGCAAACAACTCAAGTATGACAGCGAAGCGCGCCAGGCGATGCTTCGTGGTGTGGAAAAATTGAGCCGTGCCGTCAAGGTAACCCTTGGCCCGTGCGGTCGTAATGTGATTCTGGACAAGAAGTTCGGTTCACCGACCATCACCAAGGACGGCGTGACGGTGGCGAAGGAAATTGAACTTCCCGACCCCTTTGAAAACATGGGCGCCCAGATGGTCCGTGAAGTCGCCAGCAAAACCAGCGATACCGCCGGTGATGGGACGACGACCGCGACCTTGCTCGCCGAAAATATCTATCGCGAAGGCCTGAAGAATGTCACCGCCGGTGCCAATCCGATGAGCTTGAAGCGCGGGATCGACCTGGCCGTGGCCGTGGTGGTGGAAGCCATTGCGAAGCAGGCCAAGAAGGTCAAGGAACACGTTGAGATCGCCCAGGTCGCGACGATTTCCGCCAACGGCGAAGTCGCCATCGGCGAGATCATTGCGGAAGCCATGGACAAGGTCGGCAAGGATGGCACCATCACCGTCGAAGAGGCCAAGGCCATCGAGACGACGTTGGATGTGGTCGAGGGCATGCAGTTCGACAAGGGATACATTTCCCCGTACTTCGCCACCAACATGGAAGCCATGGAAGCCATCCTGGATGATCCTTACATCCTGATCTACGAGAAGAAGATCTCGAACCTGCAGGACATGCTGCCCCTGTTGCAGAGTGTGGCCAAGCTGGGCAAGCCGTTGCTGATCATTGCCGAGGACATCGAGGGCGAAGCCCTGGCGACCCTGGTGGTGAACCGTCTGCGTGGCACGCTCCAGATCTGTGGGGTCAAGGCCCCCGGCTTTGGCGACCGCCGCAAGGCCATGATGGAAGATATCGCCATCCTGACCGGTGGCAAGTGCCTGACGGAAGATCTCGGCATCAAGCTGGAGAGCGTCAAGGTTGAAGACCTGGGCCGCGCGAAACGCGTGACCGTTGATAAAGAGAACACCACGATCGTGGAAGGTGCCGGGAAAGCCGCCGCCATCCAGGGCCGTGTCGCGCAGATCAAGCGTCAGATCGAGGAAACCTCCTCGGACTATGACCGCGAGAAGCTGCAGGAACGCCTGGCGAAGCTCGCCGGGGGTGTGGCCGTCATCAACGTCGGCGCCGCGACCGAGACCGAGATGAAGGAGAAGAAGGCCCGCGTCGAAGACGCCCTGCACGCGACCCGTGCGGCGGTGGAAGAGGGCGTGGTCCCCGGTGGTGGTGTGGCTCTGCTGCGCTGCTTGTCCGCGCTTGACAAGATGACCGCTGAAGGTGACGAGAAGATCGGTGTGGACATCATCCGCCGCTGTCTCGAAGCCCCTTTGCGTCAGCTGGTGGACAATGCCGGTCTCGAAGGAGCCGTCATCGTTCAGGAAGTCAAGAAGCTCAAGGGCACGATGGGCTACAATGTGGCCACCCGCCAGTATACCGACCTGATCAAGGAAGGCGTTCTGGATCCGGCCAAGGTGACCCGCATGGCGTTGCAGAACGCGGCGAGCATCTCCGGTCTGCTCTTGACCAGCGAGTGCATGATCACCGAGATTCCGAGCAACGACAAGCCGGCGCCGATGCCCGGCGGTGGCGGTGGCGGAATGGGCGATATGGGCGGAGGGATGTACTAAGCCTGTATCGATAAACCGTTTATAGAAAACGGTTGACCTGTGTAAACGGGGCGCATACACTGCGCCCCGTTTACTTTTTCTTTTATGGAGGTGGATTTTGAACGCAGAACTTATTGAACAAGCCAAGTTGAAGATGACGTCGGTGCCTTTGCTGGTGAATATGATCTCAAGGCGCGTGCGTCAGTTGAATGCCGGAATGCGGCCCTATCTCAAGCCGTTGACCCCGCATGAAGAGAAAGTGGATATTGCCCTGCGCGAGATTATTGAGGGCAAACTGACCGCTGAGATCGGGTTTTTTGATCCGTCCTCGCCGGGCTCCGCTTCCAGTCATTAAGCTGGAACTGCTTCATGGCGGCCGCTAAGGATAAAAAAGAGGCGGATAAAACCGCCACCAACCGCAAGGCGTTTCACGACTACTTCGTGGTCGAACGCATTGAGGCGGGGATCGAACTCCTGGGCACCGAAGTAAAATCCGTCCGGTCGGGTAATGTGACCCTCACCGGCGGTTATGCGACCATTCTGGCTTCCGGCCGGGTCGTGCTGAATGACGTGCACATCGCCCCGTATGAATGCGGGAATCAGTTCAACCATGAACCGACCCGCCCGCGCACGCTCCTGTTGAACCGCAAAGAGATCGACAAGCTGAAAAGCAAAATTGCCCGGGACGGGTATACCCTGGTCCCGTTGAAGATGTACTTCAACAAGCGCTGGGCCAAGGTGGAACTGGGCCTATGCAAGGGCAAGCAGGATGGCGATAAGCGGGATACCCTGCGCAAAAAAGATGCGGATCGGGAAACACGTCGCGCAATGTCGCGTGACCGGTAGGAACTACGAAAGGATGGCGTTATGCGGAATTTAGGCTGGCCTGAACTGTTGGTGATTCTCCTGGTGATTATCGTTTTATTCGGCGCACGCAAATTGCCCGATCTGGCCCGGTCACTGGGCAAAAGCCTCTCGGAATTCAAGAAGGGCCGGGAAGAAGGCGCGAAGCCGGAGAGCGAAGAGCCCGGCAAGAAGTCTGACGACAAGAAGATCTGACCGGTGCTTTAAAATGGAGGGCGCCGCTCCGTCGGCGCCGATAAAGAGGTTTTGACGGAGCAAAACCCTCCATCACAGCTCTTCTTACAGCTTCACGCCCGGCTGGCGCGCTTCGGAATCAAGCTGCTTGAGCGCTTCATTCACATCACTGAGCCAGGGGCTCTTGGGATTATTGGCAATAAAATCCTCATACGTGGCGCGGGCTTCGGCATAACGCTTCAAGTCCTGCAGGCAGCGCGCCTTCCCGAAGATCGCCACCGGCGCCAGGAAGTGGCCGGGATTTTTGGCGGCAAACTGACCAAACGCCGTCAACGCCACTTCGGTGTTCCCCAGACCTTCGGTGCAGTGAATTTTCCCCAGTTCCGCCATGGCGGCCATGGGATGAGCCGGGTTCTTCGCAAGGAAATCCTGATAGCTGGCTTGAGCGGCCACAAAATCACCATTATCATACTGCGCCTTGGCCATCTGCAACAGCGCCAGCTTGGCCGCGGAGGTGCTTGGATACTGGGAGAGGATAGACTGGAGCGCCTGGGCGTTGCGGGCCTCTCCGAGCATTCTGGAGGCCTTCTCTTCGTTGTTGGCATTGTGGGAGCGATAGAGGATCACCGCAAGCACGAGGATGGCCGCGATCCCTGCCGAAACGAGCCAACTTCTCCATTCGACGCCGGTATTTTCTAAAGACGCCGTAAGTTCGTTTTCGACGGGCAGTGCATGGTTCACTTCATTGTTGTTCGTCATGATGATCAATCCCCAGCATTTACTATGTTTTCATCCCCTGAACACCACCCTAGGTGTGGGGCACCGACAGACAAGCCGGTCAAATCAGGGGGTGATAGTGGCATGGTGGGTACAACGATGGCAATGGAAAAAGGACATGAAAAAAGGCAGGGTCTTTTGTTTTCGCCTGTTTTGACTCTACGGATGCGACGGAGTGCATGCCTAAGCGTCACGTCATAAGGGACCGTTGAGGCGTATTATGTAATTACCCTTAAGTGTATTGCTGTAGTAACGATCAACGGGGGAGCGGTGGGGTACGGGGCATCAGGTTAAGTGACGGTCTATTTTCGGTGAAATTTCCAGACATTCCCATTCAGAGCCACCGCGATTTTCTGCCAACTTGCTGAATTGGAAGTAATCAAAGTCCGCATACCCACTCAGGTCGCTGTTAATGGGCCGCTGACTGAACAAGCCGACTTTGGATCCCATCCATCCGCCTTCTTTGGCTTGGAAGACGGGGCCGCAATCAGAAAATTCTCCATTATCATCGGCCCAACCAAAGCTGCAGTTTGCGTTCTCGTCAACATCAACACGCAAGCGCATCACCCTGGTTGGTAGGGCGACCTTGGATTGCTCGACTCCATTGATCCTGAAGCTCAAGTGGTAGCCCCCGATTGTGCGGTCGAGTGACAAGGTTGCCGATTCTCCGCCGCCAATGACGGCAATCCCGGCTAACTCGCCTGGGCCAGCGGGCTGAAAATCGATACGAGCCTCCACGCTGAATCGTCGGGCCGGGAATTTCTGCATCAGCAAGTGAGGGATGCGACACGGGTCTGTCAGCGCCGACGGTTGTGCGTAAAGGCGTAACCAACCTGGTCGAGCTGCCAGGGAATACCAGGAACCGTCGTGGTTGGCCTGCCATTGCCATTGGAGCCCAAGCCGTTCAGAGTCGAAGGTGTCGCTGGTTTGGGGTATTGCCACGGGAATCGACTTGTCCAACACCGGTTTGGTCCATTCGGAAACGGGTTCACCAACTCCGTTGCCGTCGTAATCTTCTCCCATCCGTGGCCAGTCGTCGTGCCATTCCACGGGTTGCAGGTGGGTGATGCGGCCGAAGGGGCCGGTATCCTGGAAATGGACGAACCACCACTTGCCGTCGGGCGAGTCCACGAGAGCGCCCTGGTGCGGTCCATTGATGGCTGTGGAGCCGCGTTCGAGTACCACTTTCTCTTCATACGGTCCAAAGACATTGCGAGAACGAAAAGCCACCTGCCAGCCCTGAGGCACGCCGCCGCCTGGCGCCAGGATGTAATACCAGTCTTTCAATTTATGGAGTTTGGGCCCCTCAAGATAGGCGTGGTGGGGGGTGTGAATGATTTCCTGTCCTTCTCCCAGCAAGGTGCGTCCATCGGGTGACATAGGACGGGCATGGATGCGCTCTTTCTTGCCTGACCGCGAATTGGCATAGGCATGGAAGAGATAGGCTTTCCCATCATCATCCCAGAACGGACACGGATCAATCCAGCCCTTGGCCGCCTGCAGGAGCCAGGGTTCGCACCATTCGTCGCGCGGATCTGTGGCGGTAGTCACGTAGATGCCCTCGTCCGGCATGGGGAAGACAACCCAGAACAGGTTGTTGTGGAACCGGATGGATGGCGCCCAGACGCCACATCCGGGGCGCACTTCGCGGTAACTCTCGTGCGGTACTTGCCGGATGGCGTGATTGACCAGCGTCCAGTTCACAAGGTCATACGAATGCAGGATCGGAAGTCCGGGAGTGGCTGTGAAACTGGAGGCGACCATCCAGAAATCACGGCCATGCCGGATCACGTCGGGATCGGAGTAGTCGGCATGAATCACCGGGTTTCGAAACCTGCCATTCCCCTGATCCGGCACCCAGGGATAGTTGAAGTCATGCAAAGTCGTTGTCATTAATTTCCTGTTTCAGGTTGGCGCGCCGTTCTTCACATCCTGATGAGTAACGACGCTTTCATGTTTTCCAAAAGTAAGTTGGAGAACAGTTCTTGTCAACTTTCCAGTTAGTTGTGGGCGTTAAGGATCCAGGGTCTATCCATTTGACTTCATAAGCACCTGAATGGCAGAGGGATGACTTTGT
>JBAXWB010000052.1 GCA_037128595.1 bacterium | reverse complement strand
GAACACGGTGCGTGAATTTAAGGGACAAGCGCAGGTCAAGCCGCCGCACTCCAAAAAATTCACAATAGAGGCCGCATCGCTTAACTTAGTACTCTGATGCATAAATTCACTAACGTATAATGTTAATTCTTTCATGCGCTGATGGACTGCCGAGAGGAAGCGACTATTACTCCGGCCACTAAATAGCAGCAACTCCCGCAAGACGAATATGCCTTCACCACCCGCCTGGAGTACCAGGCTTGAGGCACTGAGGCACCGAGAATTCCCTGCTGCAGCGAAAATGTTGCGGGAATTGAAGGCGGCGAGTACACCGCCTTAAATTCCCGCAACCCCTCTTGGAGGAATTCATCGAGAAAGAGGAGATGGAACAACACACGAACCCCCTCCTCCCCCTCTTTATCTTCCTTCAAGAAACCGTGGCGTTTATTTTGACCACGGTATTTCCGTGGGCGAAATAAACGCCACATTTGTATTTTCTTCTCTGTGCCTCGGTGCCTCAAGCCTGGTACTCCAGGCGGGTGGTGAATCTTGATTTCCGATACTATTTAGTGGCCGGATTAATAAGCAGGTGGACTAAGGGTAACCGACTAAGGGTAGGGATTAGGTGTGTGGATTAAGTGTAAGAATAGTGCCGAGCGAACACTTAATCGCACTCTTCGTCACCTCACTTAGTCCGGTACGCTTCGTCGACTCGCTTAGTCAATACTGAACTCAGTGGTATATCTTCAATTTGAGTGGTTATTTAAGAAATGCTGTACTTAGCGTTCAAGCCAGGCACCAGCCTTTTCATTTCGTGATCGCGCGGATGAAGGCTGTTTCCGCAGGACTGTATGGCGAGCCATCCATGCGGAAGATTTCGTGGAACCACAACCCGGGTTCCGGAATCGGATCGCCGGGCTTGAGGAACGCGCCTTGGGCTTTCAATGCCCCGAGTTTCTCGATGGTTTCCCATCCAAAATGGGTCTGAGTTTTTCCCGCTACCAAGCCCCAGTTGTAGCAGCCGATGCCGTGTTTCTTGAACACCGGCAGGCAATCCAGGAACGTGGAACCCGAAGCACGCGCCATGTATTCCGTGCAAAGGATCGGCCGGCCGGGAAACCGTTCCTTGAGCGCAACAATTTCCGCTTCCAGCTTCGTGGCATCCGTGTAATTGTGGAAGGTCATAATGTCCGATTCCGCGGCCATCAGCGCATGGACTTGCTTGTGCTTGTCACCGTTTTCAAACCAGAGGCCGGTGGAGAGCGGTTGAGAGACGCGAACCTCGCGCGCCCACTGCCACGTCAGCTTCAGCAATTCCAGGCTTTTATCGTCAGGGCCACCATTGGCGGGTTCGTTATAAAGGTCCCACAACAGGACGCGGTTGTCGTCCGCGAACCGCGTCAGCACCCCGGTCACAAAGTCACGCAGCCGTGCCTGCTCCTCTCCCGCCACGGTGCCGTCCTGGAATTGCAGAACCAGCTTCTGGCCCGGACTCATTTTCCAGCCGGAGTTATGTACGCCCGCCACCGGCAGCGGCTGGACTCCCAGCACCGGGTCCGGGCGATGGCAATCGTCAAACAGGACGAGCATCACCTTGATGCCGTGACGGTCGGCTAAGGAGAGAAAATCGTCAATGCGTCGGGAAAACCCGCCCGGATCCTGGCTCCATACCAGGTCGTGCAAAAACACACGCACCGTGTTGAATCCGATTCCAGCGGCCCACCCCAGTTCCCGGTCGATGGTGACCGGATCGTAGGTTTCCGCCTGCCACATTTCCAACTGGTTGATCGCCGTAGCGGGAATATAGTTGCATCCGACAAGCCACGGTTGTTTTTGATACCACTCATTGGCCTGCTCCACAGTCCATCGTTTGCCCATTTTATTTTCCTTTGTATTATTACTCCGGCCACTAAATAATCGCAACTCCCCGCGACGAAAAAGACTTTACCACCCGCCTGGAGTACCCACCTCCGCTAAAGCTACGGCGGGCATGCCAGGCTAGAGACACTGAGACACCGAGAATTCCTGCAGGCAAGAAGAGAATGTGGCGGCATTTGTAATTCCGGAGTACCAGAATTAAAAATGCCGCCACGGTTTCTTGGAGGGGGAAACAGCCAGAAGGAGGAGAGGTGTTGTGTGTTGTCCCCTCTCCTCTTTCTCCTGGAATTACTCCAAGAAGGGTTGCGGGAATTTCAGAGGCGGCGTGCCGCGCCGTAGCTTTGCGAAGGCGGGTACTCCGCATCTTAAATACCCGCAACATTGTATTCTCTTCTTCCATCTTCTCTGTGTCTCTGTGCCTCTAGCGAAGCGGGTGGTGAATCTTGATTCCCGCTACTGTTTAGTGGCCGGATTATTAGTGCCTTCCGACTTTAATCAATCGCTTTATTGACCGGTAAAGGAGCAGAAAAGAAATTTGAACAGAAGTCGCAAAGCCCGCGAAGGGAATATTCGTTGCGCCTTCGGCGAATAAGACTATGTATTTGAATTTCAGTAATCATGCGAACTTCGTGATTGTTTCCGCCGCAGGCGGATCCGCCCGTGGCGGACAAACTCTTCTTTTTGGTTCCGGTAATGCCGCGGTTAGGCGCCCTACCGGATCAAAAACACCGAGCCGCCCGGATAAACCCGGATACTCCCGTTGAGTGCAATCTCCGAGGCATCAGGGATCCGGTCGAAATTCAAATCGCCCACCAGCCCCGGTACCACATTCGTCCAGATCTTCACGGCATCCAAACCCGCCGCGCCACTCTGTCCGCCGACCACACTCAGGCTCCCGTATTGCGATACTCCGGCGGAAATGAATGGCACCTGCTCCCGGAGCAGTTGGTCGTTCAGGAAAATGGCCGCCGTGTGGTTGCTGAAGTTCTGGAAGATGCTGACCCGCGCCCATTGCCCCGCGTTTACCCGCGCCACCGGCCCCATCGTCACATCGTTACTGCAGACATCCCATGCGTTCGAGGCGTGATTGTAAACCGTCAAGTACCCATTGGTCCCGAAGTACACCATCACCGCACTGTTGGCGACAACCGGCGGTTGCGTCTCAGGCGTCACCTGCGCGTCATCCTTGACATACAACTCCGTCCATACATTCGTGATCCCCGCTGCGCTGACCGTGTTGGAGACCGAGACCCCTGCCGGAATAAAGGCCGCCTTGGCACCCTGGCTCACAACCGCCGCGCCATTGGTCACCACAGCGCCAGCGTCCGTCGCCGCCCAACCGAAGGCGCCCAGCGAGGCCAACGTGACTCCGGGCAAGTAATTCTCGAAGCCATCGGTAAAATTCAGCATTGACGCCTTGAAGTTGAACGAGCTGGCATCCAGGGTGAACGTTCCCGTTTGTGTCACACCATTGGCCGTCACCGTCCCGTTCACAACCTGAACCTCCCCGCCCGCCCCGATGGTTAACCCGTTGAAATTGACCGCCGTGTTGCTGATCGTCAGCAACCCGCCCGCGGCAATCGTCACCTGGCCTGTCACCGTGAACGCACCCGCCGCCGTACTGACCGTGCCGGTCACCACGGTCATCGTCCCATTCACCGTCAGGTTCGTGGCATTCACACCCAGATTCGTTCCCACCAGCATCACCCCGTTCGACAGGGTTACCGAGCCGTCATACACCGCGTTGCTCACCACAATCACATCACCCGCCTGGGCCACTGCCAGTGCACCGGTGATCGTCAAGTGGTCACTCGGCACATACCGGATGCCGTTATAGACAAACGCCGCAATGATGTTCTGGTTGTTCGTGATGTTCGCCGCCGGATCCGTGTAGGTCGCCGTCTTCGTGCCCGCTCCCACAAGCGCCCCGCCGCCAACAGTTACCCCGTTGTTCGTCACGGCCCCCACCACATAGCCCGCGTTCGTCGCCAGCAGGCTGTAGACCACATTCGACCACGTCGAGATCATCGTGCTCGTCCCGCTGGGCGTGATCGTGCCGTTGCCCGCCGACGAAGCCGTGTTCGTCACCAGCGACAGCGTGAAGGTCGGGCCCGAGTTGGTATAGCTCCCCACCACCAGCGAGCCGTTCACCACCTGCAACATGCCGCCGCCCCCGATACTCAGCCCGCCAAAGTTCGCCGCCGTGTTGCTGATCGTCAGCAACCCGCCCGCCGCAATGCTCACCGTGCCCGTCACCGTGTACTGGCCAGGGGCGCCTGCGGAATAGACCGTCCCCGTCTGCACCACCGTCATGGCCCCGCTGATCGTCAGGTTCGTATCCCCGGCGCCCCCCGTCATGTTGGTTCCAATCAGCACCACGCCGTTCGACACGGTGATCGAACCCGCATACGTCCCGTTACTCACCACAATCTGGTCGCCGCCCTGGGCCACCGCCAGTACGCCGGTGATCGTCGTGTGGTCGCCCGGCACATACCGGATGCCGTTGTAGACGAAGGCCGCCGTGATCGTCCGGTCACTCGTCACGTTGAGATCGGTGTAGGTCGCCGTCTTCGTGCCAAAGCTGGTGGTCACGCCATTGTTCGTTAACGACCCCACCACATAGGCCTCCGCTCCCGTCAAGGCATACGTCACGTTCGTGTTCCAGGTCACCGTGAATGTCCCCGGGGGATTGATCGAGCCGGAGCCGGTCACGGATACCGTGTTCGTCAACCGCCTGACCGTCGTGACATTGCCATAGGTGTCGACCTCAAGGGCGTCAGCCACCCCATCATTGTCCAGATCCAGAGTCAGTGATGCCGGAATGGCGTTGCTGATGAAGACATTGTCCAGGAAGCCATTGGTCAGGTTGCCGCCCATGGATTTGAATGCTCCGTAGTTGGCCAGCGAATTGCTGATAAACGGGAGCCCCAACCGCATCAGATGGCCGTTCAGGAATACCGCAGCGGTGAAGTTCGTGAAATTCTCTAACACCGAAAAAACGGCCCACGCATTGGCCTGAAGGTACATGTTGGTCCCCCATACATCATTAGTGTAGGTGACCCAGTTGGTCACTCCGGGGTCATACACGATGGCATAGCCCCCGGTGCTGACCCCCAACATGACGCCCTCTCTTCCACTCGGAACCGGTTCCGTACCCGGGATCAGCCGGCCGCTGTCGTATACGGCGCACTCCGTCCAGACATGGGGATAGGTCGCGCCCGACAGGCTGACGGCATTCGAGACCGTCAGCCACTGCGGAACAAAGACCGAGTTCGGCGCGGAGTCCGACAGGAGATTGGTCACCACGGCGGTAGTATCATCCGCCCCCCATCCGTTAGCGAGTTGATTGACATTCGTCGGCAAAGTGTAGCCATCGAAGTTGTCCACCACAAACCCGGCCTCGGCTTGCCAGCCAGCGGCGACCACCCACCCCAGGGCCACCGCTGAAAACATTTTTCTATAAACAGTCATAACACCCCCCCATCGTGATGTCGTTACTGCAAGATGATAACCATCCCACTGGAGGTCACCAGGTACACCTGATTACCCGATTTGATGGCACGCGTCGTTGCCTTGGCGCCGGTGATCGTCCACCCGCGCAAGTCTGTCGCCCCGCTGATGTTGACTGGATTTGCTGAAGAAAACAATAAGACTTGGGACGGCAGGACGCCGGTTCCACTGACGTTTACCGTCGCGTTCGAAGGCAGTGACAGTATCCCGTTCACGTTCACGACATCTGCCGTGGTGGTGCTGTAGTTCCAATAGACATTGGCGCCTGCATTCAGGGTCAGATTGCTGGCACACGTCAGCGTTCCGATGTCATTCGTAATCCCGCCGGAAACTCCGGCGCCGGAGGCGACCACGACCGAACCGGTCACCAATCCGCTCCCCTCAAGAATCTGGTTGTTCGTGAGGGTGTACCCCGAAGTCCAGGCACTCACATCGAACACGGTGCCGCTCGTCACATTGATCACGGCCGAGTTGCTGATCGACCCCGTGGCCAACAGTCTCAAGGTGCCATTACTGATCGTTGTGCTGCCCTTGTAGGTATTGTTCGTGCCCAGTGTCAAACTGCCGGCGCCGAGCTTGGTCAGCCCGCCATCCGCTCCGCCGCCAGTGCCGTTAAGCAGCGCTTGGTTATTTGTTACCGCCATGGCGCTACTGTCAATGACCGCGCCGCCAGCCAGCACAAAGTTGGTGGTATAACTATAATTAGCCACAGTGTTATTGGCGGAGAATCGCAGGGTGCCACCATTGAAGTTGACCGTGCTTGCCCCAGTCCCCGCACTCGTCACAAACCCCGGCACGGTCAGCACACCGCCGTCCAGGTTCAGAGTAGCATTATAATTAAAAGAGCCATTAGCGATCTGGGGCGCGGTGGCAAACGTGACCTGCGCGTTGTTCGTAATGGTGACCACTGGTGACCAAATGCCGCTAAAATTATTCTGCTTCCCGGAAGCGGAAGTGCCGACTGATACCACCGCATTTCCACTCGCAGTAAAAGTGTGAAAGGCCGGAATATACGCGCCATTCGTCAGGATCAGGCTGCCCCCGCTGATGGCGTAGGTCGGCATGTCATAGGTGCTAGTGTTGAAAGCGGCATTGCTGTTGATGATTACCGTGCCTCCGTATTGGGACACCGTCCCGCCGCCACTACCGCCGAAGGCGACAGGACAGTTGGCGACCATGACTGTACCGTTGCTGATCGTTATTGGAAAATAACCACCGCCGCAGCTTAGAGCAGTGGGGCAGTTGGAGATTACGAGACTCCCGCCGTTGAGGCGGAGATTGGCAGAATCCCAGAACGGTTTCGTTATGCCTGAGTTGCAAACACTCACGGTTGATCCATCGTTGAGGATGATATCGCCAGCGCGTAAGCTGAAGCCGTTGGTTACATTCAGAGTTGCTCCGCCATTGATAGTCAACTTCGCATTAGCATTGGCGGGCATATCAAGACTTGCCGCGTTCCATTGGGTATTGGAATAAAGATTCACACTCTCGCCATTATTCCACAAAGCCCCTATCGTTACGGGTCCGGAAGTCAGGGTGACATTGGTAAGGTTGAGTACATTACCTGCACCATTAGCTTTACTGAGCACCACTGAGCCCAAGTTCATGGTGTTGTCGCGCAACCAGGTAGTGCCGGCGCCAGTCGACGTCAGTCCGCCTGAAAAGGTGTTAGCGCCGGAGAGCGTCAGGGTGCCGGCTCCGCTACTGGTGATGCCATAACCCAACGCGCCGTCCGTGATGTTGCTGGTGGTGGTGATGGCGCCACCGGACACCGCGTTAATGGTCAGGTTGGTGGCCAGGGTGATGGGCGTGTTGAGGGTGAGTGTGCTGGTTCCAGCATTGGCGATCGACGGCAGGGTGCCGCCGCTGGTTTTTGTGAAGAGCAGGGAGTTGCCGCCGGAGGCAGAAAGATTCACGGCGTAGTTCGGCACCACATTCAACTGGTTGAGCCAGAACGCACCGGACAAATCATTAATACTATTGTCGATAGCCGTGGGCTTGAAGACGATCACGGCTTCCGATACGCCGCTGGCGGTGGGCGAAGTGCCCGTCCAGCTTCCTGCCGCACTCCAATTTCCGGACGCCGAATTGGTATAGTTCGCAGCCCCCACCGCCACAATGGAAGCCGTCAGGCCGGTGGGCTGCGTCAGGGTGTAGTTGGCCTGCGAGGTCGCGTCAATGGTGGAGGTGGAGGTTACGGGTTTGTTGATCCCCGGGTTCGCGTCTGCGAAAGTGCCGGACAGTGTCAGCGTCACCGAGTCGGGGCTCACCACTCCGGCAAGCGTGCCAGTGAGGGTGGCGGTGTTATTGCCGTTATCAGTTTTGTTCTGCGCCGCCGCGTTGGGGATGGTCAGTGCCTTCTTTGCCACCGTTTGAGTGCCCAGGGCCGTTGATGTGCTGGAGGCATTGCCACTGTCGCCTAGGTAAACGGCCACGATGTTGGCGTGGCTGCCCGCCGTCAACGCGTTCAACGGGTTTAGGGTCACGATCACGGAGCCTCCGGACAAGGTGCCCGTGCCAATCTCGGTGCCGCCGAAGCCGCCGTTCCTGATCTTCACCGTTCCTGACGGGCTGGTGCCGGTCACCGTCACGTCAAACTGCAACGCATCGCCGTAGGTCGAGGAGGAAGTCCATGGACTACGCAGCGCCAGCGTGGTGGTGGTGCCGACGGCTGGCAAGGTGACACTCTGGCTGCCGGGCAGCGTACCGGTGCTGTCGTCGAAAGCGCCGGTGGCGGTGAATACCGCCGTGACCGTGTGCGTTCCCACCGGCAGCGCGCTGGTGGCGATGGACGCGGTGCCGGTCGGGCTAGTTCCGGTGGTGACCGTGACCGGCGCGCCCAAGGCGACGCCATTGGTCATGAACTGAACCGATCCCGTGGGAACAACCGCGCCGCTGGCCGGAGCGATCGTCGCCGTGAAGGTGACCGAATCGCCGACGGTGGACGGATTGGCCGAAGAGGCCAACGTGGTCGTTGTGGCGGTGTTCGTGGTTGTCAACGAGAAGTTGTCGAACCGAACCCACGTGGGAGCGACGGTGATGATGTACGCGCCCTCGGTCAGGCCGAGCTGCACGGTGCCGCCGAGGTCGGCGCGGGTGAGGTCAGTGCTGCCGCCGTTCCATGCCTGTTTCGTCCAAGTCGTCCCGTCGCTGCTGGTATACACATTGAATACGTTGCCGGTGCGCGTCAGCCGCAAGTATTTCCCGCCGCCGGCGGTAAACTGTGTTTCGCTGGGGGCGTTGTCATTGACGCTAAAGAGCCCGTTATAGGCGTTGAACCATTTATAGGTGACCATCACGAAGTCCTCTGCCGCGTTACCGTCGGCATTGGCCGGGTTCAGGCGGACCAGCAGCCCGGCAATCGTATAGTTGGCCGTTGTCCCGGCGGTCACCTGGACGCGGGCATCGAAGTCGCCGGTCACGCTTTTGTAGAGGAACGGGGCAGTGGCCTTCGTGCCTTCCCAACCGACCGCACCGTTGGTGGTAGTGCCGATGGTCAACTGGTTCGGGGTGCCCGTCGTATTGAGAACGTTGGCGGCTGATTGGTTGTAAACCCCGTCCCAGATCGTGCCGCTGACGCCTGCCGTCAAGTAGTCGTGGGACGTGCTGAAATCATCGGTGACGGTGACGGTACCCGCCCCCTCCGTTCCCGCCGCCAACGCCATCACGATCACCGCGATCCATTGCCCTATGATCTTATTCATATTCATTCCTGTGTTCATTTGATTCTCCCCCTCTTTTGTAACTGTAACCGCGACACTCATGTACTCATCCTGTAAATCCTGCATATCCATGTTTGAAACTCGTTTCATCTTGAAACTCTTCCACCCCGTCACCCGGAACCAGTGTCGGCTCCAGCGCCACGGTCATACGCGGTTCGCGGGGATGGTCGAGACGCCAGAGCAAACGCTCCACGGCTTTGCGCCCCACTTGCTCGGCATGGATGTCAATCGTGGCCGGACGCGGGCTCAGATGGGCCAGGAGGATTCGTTCGTTGTTACACCCGATCACATCCAGATCTTCGCCGGCTTTCACGCCGCGCCGCTGCAACTCGGCATAGAACCCCAGCGCCAGCGTGTCGGCCGACAGGAAGACGGCGGTCGGCCGGGGATTCCCGGCAAGCAACTGGTCCACCAGCACCCGCATCCGGTCGGGGTTCGCCTGCAAGAGCTCTTCGGACGTATCGAGCAACGCCATATCCTCAAACTCCAAGCTGGTTCCACCGCCCGCCGCCATGGCGCGCTGGAACACCTCGCCGCGCTCGATAAAAAACGGCTGCCGCGTGCTCGAAATGAAGGCGGTATGCCGGTGCCCGCGCCCGAGGAGATAATCGGCGGCAATCCGCCCCAGGCTTCCGTTGTCATAGGAGACGTGATCCCACAACGCGCGGGGCTCGATCTTCCCCATGACCTGAACGCAGGGAGTTCCCTGCAAACGGCGAATCAGGCGTTCATCCTGCGTGGACCCGAACAGCACCACCCCATCGACCTTCTGCGAGGACAACTCCGCCGGACTGGCCGCCTCCGACGACAGATGGAGCAGCATGAGCGCTTTACCGCTCTCGCGCACCGCCGCCTCAACCCCATGCAAGACGTCGAGATAAACCGGCGCATTCATGGCCGCCCGGGGAAGTCCGGCCACCACCAGCGCGATCCGGTTGGTGCGCCGGGCACTGCGGGTACGCCGTTGACGCCGACCCGGCGCCGCCGGCTGATATCCCAAGGTCTGCATCGCTCCACGAACCGTGCGCTTGGTCTCCGCACTGATAAAGGGGCTATCATGAATCACGCGGGAAACTGTGGCCAACGACACTTTGGCCAATTCCGCGACCGCCTTGCTGTTAATGGTGCTACTCATACGATGTAGATATATTACTGCTTACCAGACTCTCTGTCCATAGGCTTTGCATGGTTTTTTTTGCATTGTAACATATTGTTAGTAAATGGTTTAGATTTAGATGCACAAACACACTTATTTGCATCTTTGCAATATAACGGGTGGATTGAATCCAGATCTCCTGATATAGGGGCACGACATCGTGTCCGTTATTTCACCGTTTCAGGATCTTACGAATTGGATCAATCGAATCTTGGTCATGATTTTGACTGGGAGAAAATTCGAACAGAAGTCGCAAAGCCCGCGAAGCCCGTTCGACAGGCTCAGGGCAGGAAAAGGTTTTCTTAGCGATGCAGGCGGGCCAGAAATAAAAATCCCGCACCGACCCTCGGCAGGAGGTGACAAGTCTTTGATTCTTCAAGCCACATTCACCTTTGCGAGCTTCGCGACTTCTGTTCAAATCTCTTGGATTGGCTGGTATTTAGATGTGTCTGCCCTGGCGGATACACATGCGCGGGCCTCATCACTACCGCTACCGTGCGTTCTCAGTTAGCGGGATCCTGCAATCCCCCTCCGAACGTAATGAACGGTTTCTTAGATTCCCGCCAATTCATTGGCATGAATAATACGATAGAAATAGCCTGATTGAAGCACCTCACGGGAGGGTTCGCCCTGAATAACAAGAACACGTTGTATTGTTTTAGAAGGGAACTCCTGTTGCAATAAATGCACTTTTCGATCCACCTCTCGGATTACATCCATCCCTGTCGGAGCGGCAGAACACTTCATTTCGCACAGCGTCATCACATTGTCTGCCCGGGCGAAAAGAAGATCTACTTGAAAGCCAGAGGCGTCACGCGCTGGAGACCTGAAATAAGGCCCTGCAAAAAACTCAATACCCGAAAAACCAAGCAGGGCAGCCAGTTGACGTGTAAATGACACCAATGGATGGCGATTCTTTCTGCAGAAAAGCCCTCAATGAACTCAACTCCGCTTTTCGCCCAATGAACGCACCACTCATGATATTTCTCCTATAACGCAAAAAAAATGCATTATAGGCTGATTATATGCAAGACAAAAGGGAGGGTGGTTGTCCCCAGCGCAGGGTCTATCCATTTGACTTCATAAGCACCTGAATGGCAGAGGGATGACTTTG
>JBAXWB010000051.1 GCA_037128595.1 bacterium | reverse complement strand
TTCATCTTTTTGATAAACGGGAAGTGCAGGAGGGGCAAGAGAGAATCGGGGACAATCGTTAGGGGCTTATAATGGCAAGAGCGGCATCTGTGATTTGCCTACCTGATGCCGCCCGTTCTTTGGGGGACTCTTTCTCACTTGTATTTCTGTCTCCCATTAACTGAATTATACCGCTTTCAGGGAGTGCCGTCCATCCACCGCCGATAATGTAATTGTTTCTTATGGTGGTAGGAGGGGGGTAAAATGGGCAGGGCAGGGGGGTATATGACCAATCAGTCCCCTCCTAAACGTCGCAATTTCACGAAAATCTCTGCTCTATTATTTGATAAAGCCTGTAAACTTTTCATATTCTGACCGCTGATCCCATCTCCCGTTTAATTATTAATCATCCCCATCCCCTAATGTTTCCCCCATTTCCTTAAAGGTGAATATTCACCTTTAAGCCGTTATGACAGGGTATGTCTGGTTATGACAGGCTACGACAAGGGGGATTGAAGGGAATGGGATTTGAAGATGCGGTAAATGCGTAAGTCGTTGATTATCAAAAGAAAAAGCCCCGCAAACTCAATGTTTACAGGGCTTTTAAGAAGTGGTGGTGGGATAAGGATTCGAACCTTAGAAGGCGTAGCCAGCAGATTTACAGTCTGCCCCGTTTGACCGCTCCGGAATCCCACCATGTCTTTTTCGAGGTTTCGGGACGGAAAAAATCCGGCCTTGTCCTTGAGAAAGGCGTGCATAATGGCGTTTGAATGTGATCCTAGCAAGCCAAAAGTTGATCGGAAGACTTCACCACTAATTAAGAAATGAAGAAATTGCAAATTTCATGTGAAAAAGAAATGTTTGGGCATTTGAGCCGGCGTGGAATATACGCCAACAAAAATGCCCAACGGTTTTCCCTAAATCGATAGAATGAGCGGGGCGCACAATATTCATGCTTCTCAAATGTCCGGGAAGCACCGTTTTGCGATTTTTCTTGGCTGGCGACTAATCGGGAAAAACGGTGGACTATGCAATGACCCAGGCCAGCCATGACAAATCGCGAAACATTTTGGAGGTCTTTTCGCATCTCGTGAAATAGATTTCTTCATTTCTTAATTAGTTGAAGTCTTTTCCAGTGGTATGTATGGGTGACAGAAAACGAGCATAGCGGGTGTGAACATCTTTTTGCTTATTGGCTTGAGTGGCACGTGGGGCACGCTATTATCTGGCCGGTCACTTGAATGGGGTTACTGGCTATGAAACATTATTGGCTATCCGGATCGTTATGCCTTTTTCTAGGGGTTAGTGTGTCGCTTCAGACTGAGGCGGCGGACTATTTTGTGGAGAAGGGCGGCAATGATGCCAATCCCGGCAGCCGCATGCAGCCGTTCCGCACCATTCAGAAGGCCGCCGGGCTCATGTTGCCCGGGGATGTGTGTACGATCAGCCGCGGGGTGTACCGGGAGACGGTCCGTCCCGCGGTCTCGGGCAAGCCGGATAAGTGGATCCGCTTCCAGTCCGCACCGGGAGAAACCGTGACCATCGCGGGGGCGGATGACAACGTGACCTGGCAACAGGTGACCGGAGCGCTGTACCGTGCCTCGGTGACGAATGTCGTTCAGGTCCTGGTGGATGAGGTGCTGGCGACGGACACCCTGGATATCAATGATCTGGCGCCCGCCCTCTCGTTGCGGGCCTCTTATTGGTACGATCCGCTCAATCACATCGCCTACATCCGGCTCCCTCATAATGACGCGCCGGAAGGCCATCACATCGAGTTGCAAACTCGCGGCTGGGGTTTGGATTTTCAAAAACTCGCCTACATTGAAGTTCAGGGGATCAATTTGACATCCTGCGGGATGAACTGGACGGGCGCGCGTTTCTGCCGGATGGATGATGGACATATCTGGTGGGGTGGCGGTCAGGTTGGCGTCACCAATATCCTGGGTGGGGCAACGAATGTCACATCGGTCCGCGCGGCCGTTATCATGGGCGGCCGGGAAAATGAGCTCGCCAACAGTTCAGTGATCGGCAGCGACGGGTATGGGGTGGTGCTGTTGCCGGACGGAGTGAACAACCGCCTTCTCAACAGTCTGGTGCGCGGACGGGATGTGCCGCTCGAGAGTGCCTTCGGGATCCTGGCCCAGGGAACGGCCCCCTTGATCCGTAACGTCTCGGTTATGAATTTTTCAGGTGGCGCCCTGTTGTGCAGCAATGTCTTTAATGCCCGGATCGAGAACAATGATTTCTACCGGTGCGGGGCGGGCCAGACCAACGTGAGTCTGGTTCAACTCACCGGTGACGGGAAGGGGACGGTGCTGGCCTTCAACTGGGTGCATGATAACGTGTCCGCTGGAGGCGATGGGGTCCGGTTCCGCGGGCCTGTAGAGAACTATGTGTTCCGGCAGAATGTGGTGTGGGGGCAGCCGGGGGTGGCGTTGCGGTTGGCTGGCAAGGCCCGCTATAACTACCTGCTGAACAATACCTGCGCCTTGAATGGCGGGGGAATTGATAGTGAATTCACGGCGCCGGCTGGGGATTTCGGCGAGACCCGGGTAATGAACAATATCCTGACCGGCCCCTCCTGGACGGTGCAGGGTGGGGGAGTTCCCCCAAAGTTGGTCTGGGCGAAAAACTACGTCGGGTCCGCGCCCGGGTTTGTGGATGAAACGAACCGGAACTTCCAACTGGCCACTGGCTCCCCCTGCATTGATGCCGGACAGGAAGAACCTGAATTCACCGATGAGTACAGCGGAAAACTTCCTGATATGGGTGCGTATGAACAGGGGAAGCCCTACCCGGTTCCCGGCTGCCGCGTGAATGAAAATGCGAACAAGGTGGTTGCGCCCGTTGTCAAGGTGGTGCTGGAAACAGAAACGGCGGGGGCGGAACTGCGGTACACCCTCGATGGCCGTTCGCCGGACCAGTCTTCCGAGCGCTACACGGGGGCCGTTTCGGTGGTGTATGGCGCGCTCGTCAAGGCCAGGGCCTTCCGGCAGGGGATGGAAGAAAGTTCCGTCACCACCGTTCAGGTGCGCCGCGTGGAATAAATTCGTGATGAAGTTGATAACTCTTGATATAACCTCAGGAAAAAGGAGCTGATTCGATGATTGAAAAACGTAAAGATTGTAAACATGAGCATGGACATCCCGGTCACCTTTGCATGCTGGCCAGCACCGGACAAATCGAAGAGATCAAGAAACTCGTCCAGGCACCCAAGTTCGTCTGTTTTAACTGCGGTCGTGTGGCCGACAAAGAGGGCAACCTCTGTGTCCCGATGCCGTTGAAGTAAATGGGCGAGCCTTCAGCCAAATTGCGGATTGATCATCTCCGAAAAGAACTCAACCGGCACAACACCCTCTATTATGTGGAGGCCAAGCCGGAGATTTCTGATCGGGCGTACGATCGGCTCTATGATGAGTTGAAGCAGCTGGAGGCGCAGTATCCGCATCTGATTACCTCCGATTCCCCCACCCAGCGCGTGGGGGGGGCGCCGCTCAAGGGGTTTAAAAGCGTCCGGCATCTCAAGCCGATGATGTCGCTTGATAATACCTATTCCTACGAGGAGCTGCGTGAGTTTGACGGGCGGGTCAGGAAACTCCTGCCAGACGAACCGGTTGCGTATGTCCTGGAACCGAAGGTGGACGGCTGTTCCATCTGCATCCGGTATGAAAACGGAGTGCTGGCCGTGGGGACCACGCGCGGGGATGGGGTGACGGGCGATGATATCACCGAAAATCTAAGAACCATCCGGGCCATTCCCCTGCGGCTGGCGGACTCGGTTTTTCTGCCGGCCTTTATCGAGGTGCGAGGCGAGGCCTATATGCCGGTGGCAGGATTCCGCAAGTTGAATGCGGATCGTATCGCGGCGGGGGAAGAGCCCTTTGCCAACCCGCGCAATGCCACCGCCGGTTCCTTAAAGCAGCTGGATTCCAGGATTGTGGCGCAACGGCCCCTGTCGGCTGTATTTTACGCCATTTCGGCCATTGAGGGCCTGCCCTTTCCCGCCACGCAGGAGGCGGTCCTTGAGCTGCTTAAAACTCTGGGATTTCCGACGCCGGGGACCTGCTGGCAGTGTCCGGACATGGAGTCCGTGATCCAGCGTTGCAGTGAACTCGTGGGATTGGAAGCCAGTCTGCCGTATGAGATCGACGGGGCGGTAATCAAGGTGAATGACCTCGCCCAGTGGTCGCGACTGGGGGCCACCGCCAAGGCGCCCCGTTTTGCCATTGCTTATAAATACTCCCATGAACAGGCGCAAACCCGGCTACGCGATATCACGGTGCAGGTTGGCCGTACCGGCATTCTGACACCGGTTGCGGAGTTGGAGCCGGTGTTGCTGGCCGGGTCCACCCTCTCCCGCGCCACCTTGCACAATGAAGAGGAGATCCGGCGCAAGGATATCCGGGTAGGCGATACGGTGGTGGTGGAGAAGGCCGGCGAGGTGATCCCCGCCGTCATCAGGGCCATTCCTGAGAACCGGTCGGCCGAATCCCTCCCCTTTGATCTGGTCGCGCATCTCAAGGGGAAGTGTCCCGCTTGCGGCGGGGCGATCAGTCGCGATCCGGAATTTGTGGCCTGGCGGTGCGACAACATTGCCTGCCCGGCGCAGCTCAAACGGACCATTGAGCACTACGCCGGTCGCCAGGGAATGGACATCGAGGGGGTGGGGGAAGTCCTGGTGAACCAGTTGGTGGACCAGAACCTGGTCCGGGATGTCGCGGATCTCTACCGCTTGACGGTCGAGCAGGTGGCTGGCCTGGAACGCATGGCGGTGAAATCGGCAACCAATGTCATTCAGGCGATCGATGAAAGTAAAACCCGCGATCTTTGGCATCTGATCTACAGCCTTGGCATCTTTCATGTGGGTGCTGGGGCAGCGCGCAAACTGGCTGACCACTTCCGGACTCTGGCCGCACTGGCCGCCGCCAGTCTGGAGGAGATCCAGCGGGTTCCCGATCTGGGCCCCATCATGGCCGGCAGCCTGGTGGATTTTTTTGCCAACGCCCGGAACCGGGAGGTGCTGGAAAAACTGCGCGCGGCCGGTGTGAATATGAAAAACTTGTCGGAGCGGCCTGCGGCGACGGGAGGTGCGTTTGCCGGGAAGACGGTGGTTATTACCGGCGCCTTACAGCACTTCACGCGGGAGTCGGCCCAGGAGGCGCTGCGCCAACAGGGTGCGAAAGTGACGGACAGCGTCAGCAAGAAAACCCACTATCTCATTGCCGGTTCCGATGCCGGTTCAAAGCTGACCAAAGCCCAATCCCTGGGTGTGCCCATTCTTTCAGAAGCCGAGTTTGCCGCCCTCCTGAATTCTGAATCCTGAATCCTGAATTCTTTCTGCTCAACCCCTTATAAACATTGAAAAAAATGCAGATGGGGTATTGCATTCCTTAGGAAATATGCATATATTCCATTTCTATTGAGAGCGAACCATGGTGGTTGGGCTCTAAATTAACCATACAGGAGTTACTCTAATGGCGAAAGCAGTGGCGAAAGCATTGACGAAGGGTCAGATCGTGACGAGCGTGGCGGAAGCGACCGAAATCACCAAGAAGCAAGCTGGCGTGGCGATCGAGACGCTGGTTAACTTGGCGTACAAGAATGCCAAGAACGGTTTCACGGTTCCTGGTTTGGGCAAGTTGGTTTTGGTGAACCGCAAGGCGCGCATGGGCCGCAATCCCGCGACCGGCGCAACGATCAAGATCCCGGCCAAGCGCGTGGTGAAGTTCCGCGTCGCCAAGGCTTGCAAGGATGCGATCCTGGGCTAATTGAGTCTTTATGATTCAACGCAAGGCCGTAGCCGAAAGGTTGCGGCCTTTTTTATTTGAGGTGTTGTATGCCAATCTATGAATATGAATGCGTGAAATGCGCGGGTCGTGTGGAAGCCCTGATCCGTAATGACCAGGATGTTCCCAAGACCTGTGCCAAGTGTGGCGGCAAACTGAAAAAAGCCCTGTCCGGGTTCAGCGTGTCCATGGCGCCCTCCGGCCCCAGGCACGAACCCTCCGCCGCCTGTGCCTCCTGCCCGAGTTCCGGTTGCCCTCATAGCGGCCACTGAGGCGCATAAGACCTTCGTAGGGTAAAATGCTTTTACCACCCGCTTGGATTACCAAGCTCGAGACACGGAGACACAAAGAGAGCCTGATCCCACGCAAATGTTGCGGGAATTCCGCCTGCCGGAGTACCGGCAGCCATAATTCCCGCAACCCCTCTTGGAGGAATTCGTCGAGAAAGAGGAGATGGAACAACAGACAAAACCTCTTCTTCCCCTCCCTGTATTCCTTCAAGAAACCGTGGCGTTTTATTTTTCCACCTGTACTCGGGTGGAAAAATTAACGCCACATTCTCTTTTCGGTTGTTATCCTCTCTTCTCTGAGTCTCCGTGTCTCAAGCCTGGTACTCCAGGCGGGTGGTAAAAGAATTTGGGCACTGAGGTGAGGTGAAAAATCTTGCTTTTCTCCGCATGAAACGGTAAAGCCATTGGCCCCGTGTGGAGGATTATACGTGAATTCTGTATCAGACAATGATCACCCTAAAGAATCGTGCGGACTGTTTGGCGTTTTCGGTATTCCCGACGCTTCGTTGTTAATTCATGCCGGACTGTTTTCACTGCAACATCGGGGCCAGGAAGGCGCCGGAATTGTGATTTCAGACGGCAGTCAGGTGAAGTCTTCAAAAGGGATTGGCGAGGTCAACGATGTGTTCAATACCGAAATCCTTCGCGGGATGGCCGGTCATATCGGGATCGGGCACGTCCGCTATTCAACCACCGGCGCCAATCGCGTCCAGAATGTGCAGCCGCTGGTCGCCGAGACCGTGGATGGCATCTGGGCCATTGCACATAACGGCAATCTCGTTAATGCCAAATCGCTCCGGCATATGTATCAGGAGTCGGGGGCCATCTTCCAGACCAGCACCGACAGCGAAGTCCTGATTCATCTCCTGGCCGATCCCATGTACCGCAACCGGCCCCGCCGCGTCGCGCGCGCGCTGGCCGAACTCAAGGGGGCGTTCGCGTTTCTCCTGATGACCAAGGATTGTGTCATGGCGGCACGTGACCCGCTGGGCTTCAAGCCGCTCTCCATCGGGAAGCTCGGCAACGGGTTTGTCTTTGCCAGTGAGACCTGTGCTCTCGTCCAGATCGGGGCTGAATATGTCCGCGATGTGGAGCCGGGTGAGCTGGTGATTGTGGACGCCTCGGGGCTCCGCAGCACCTGGTTCGCCGAGAAGGAACAGAAGCAGTTCGCCCAATGCGTGTTTGAACATGTGTATTTCGCCCGGCCTGACAGTACGGTCTTCGGGCAGAGCGTTCATTCGGTGCGGCTGAAGCTGGGCATGCGCCTGGCGCAGGAACATCCCGTGGAGGCCGACCTGGTCACCGCGGTGCCCGACAGCGGTAATTCCGCCGCGCTCGGGTACTCGCGACAGAGCGGTATCCCCCTCGATTTCGGTTTCATGCGTAACCATTACGTGGGCCGGACGTTCATCATGCCCGATTCGGACCAGCGCGCCCGCAGCGTGGATATGAAGCTGGCCGTGGTGGCGGATGTGGTGCGGGGCAAGCGGGTGATCGTGGTGGATGATTCCATCATCCGGGGTACGACCTCACGCCGGCGTGTCATGGCCCTCCGTGAGGCCGGGGCCAAGGAGATCCATCTACGCATTTCCTGTCCACCCACCATCAATCCCTGCTTCTTCGGGATCGATTTCGCCACCAAAGCCGAGCTGATTGCGGCCGGCAGCACCATTGAGGAAGTCTGCGCCTTCACCGGGGCCGATTCCCTCGGGTATATCAGCATGGAAGGGCTGTTGTCGCCGTTCCCCAATTCATTGGATTATTGCAATGCCTGCTTCTCGGGGAACTATCCCATGGATGTCAGCCGCATGCTAGGTAAGGACGCATTGGAGAGCAACAATATGTTGCTCAATCTGGAATCAAAAGGGCATCGCTGAAAGAGTGGATTATGGCTACACGAAATGGACCTACCCGGCATATTTTTGTTACTGGCGGCGTGGTGTCGTCGCTTGGAAAAGGACTGACCGCCGCCGCGCTGGCGCTTCTGCTTAAACGCCGTGGCTACCGGGTCAAGATGCAGAAGCTTGACCCCTACCTGAACGTGGACCCCGGCACCATGTCCCCGTATCAGCATGGCGAAGTCTATGTGACCGTGGATGGCGCTGAGACCGATCTCGACCTCGGTCATTATGAACGGTTTGGCGAAGTGATTTGCAACCGGAACAGCAATTACACGTCCGGCAGCATTTATCAATCGGTGATCCGCCGCGAGCGGGAGGGGGGCTATCTGGGGAAGACCGTCCAGGTGATCCCTCACATCACCGATGAAATCAAGGCGGCGATCCGCTCACTGGATGCGGAGGATGTGGATATCGCGATTACGGAAATCGGCGGCACGGCCGGGGATATCGAGTCCTTGCCGTTCCTGGAGGCCATCCGCCAGTTCCGCCATGAGATCGGACGCCAGAATGGGTTGTTTATCCATCTGACGCTGGTCCCGTATATCAAGGCGGCGGGCGAGATGAAGACCAAGCCCTCCCAGCAGTCGGTCGGGATCCTGCGCACGATCGGGATCATTCCGGACATTCTGATCTGCCGCTGCGAGCACCCCATGAACGACGAACACAAGGCCAAGCTCGCCCTGTTCTGTGATGTCGATCTCAATAAGGTGATCGAGGAAAAGGATGTCGAACACTCGATTTATGAGGTGCCTATTGAACTCGCCCGCCAGGATGTGGATGTGTATATCCTCGAACTGCTGGGAATGCATGTCAACCGGCTGAACCTGGATGACTGGCGCGACATGGTGGCCAAGCTGATTGAGCCGGCGAATGGCGTGCTTGAAATTGCCGTGGTGGGCAAATACATCAGTCTGAAGGACGCCTACAAGAGCATCTATGAATCCTTGGCCCACGGCGGGATTGCCAGCAACGTCAAGGTTGAGGTGCGCATGGTCGAGTCGGAGGATATTGAGGCCTCCGGTGCCGAAGCCCTGCTCAAGGGCGTGGCGGGGATTCTGGTGCCCGGCGGTTTTGGCGACCGGGGCATCGAGGGCAAGATCAAGGCGATCGAATATGCCCGTACCCAGAATATTCCCTTCTTCGGGATCTGCCTGGGAATGCAATGTGCGACCATTGAGTATGCCCGGAATGTGTGCGGCCTGAAGAATGCCAACAGCACGGAGTTCAATCCTGAAACGGCGCACCCGGTGATTGACATGATGGTGGAGCAGAAGAAGGTCACGGAAAAAGGCGGAACCATGCGGTTGGGCGCCTATCCCTGCAGCGTCAAGGCCGGGACGAAGGCCTGGCAGGCGTACGGGCGGGCTGACATCATGGAGCGACACCGCCATCGCTATGAGTTCAATAACAAATATATCGACCAGATGGCGAAGCAGGGCTTTGTCATTTCAGGCATGTGCCCCGGGCGCGACCTGGTTGAAATTATCGAATTGAAGACTCATCCGTGGTTTGTGGCCTGCCAGTTCCACCCGGAATTCCAGTCCACTCCGACGAATCCCCATCCGTTATTCCGTGACTTTGTGGCCGCCGCCCTGACGCTCAGGGGGAAGTCGGAATGCCGGAAATCTAAAAAAGTTTAACCCGATCCGTTAACCCTCAGATTAAGTTACAACACCTATGCCTAAAAGAACCGACATCAAGAAGATTATGCTTATCGGCTCCGGTCCCATCATCATCGGACAGGCCTGCGAGTTTGACTATTCAGGTGTGCAAGCCTGCAAATCCCTGAAGGAAGAGGGCTATGAAGTGGTGCTGGTGAACAGCAATCCCGCCACGATCATGACCGATCCTGAATTTGCCGACCGGACTTACATTGAGCCCCTGACGGTGCCGATACTCGAGGAGATCATCCGGCGTGAGCGTCCGGACGCCCTGCTTCCCACACTGGGGGGGCAGACCGCGCTGAATCTGGGAATCCAGTTGCATGATCAGGGCATCCTCAAGCGCTACGGCGTGGAGATGATCGGGGCCAAGGCGGAGGTGATCCGCAAAGCTGAAGACCGCGCCTTGTTCAAGGCGGCCATGCAGAAGATCGGGCTGGACCTGCCGCAGAGCGGGTCGGCGCATTCAATGGACGAGGCCTGGGCCGTCCAGAAGGAAATCGGGCGCTATCCCGTCGTGATCCGGCCGGGCTTTACGATGGGCGGGACCGGCGGCGGCATTGCCCGTAACGCCGAGGAATTTGTGGAGATTGTCAACCGCGGCCTGTTCTATAGTCCGACCACCGAGGTGCTGGTCGAGGAATCCATCGAAGGCTGGAAGGAATTCGAGCTCGAGGTGATGCGCGACCACAAGGACAACGTCGTCATCATCTGCTCCATCGAGAATCTGGACCCCATGGGGGTTCACACCGGGGACAGCATTACGGTGGCGCCGGCCCAGACCCTGACGGACCGGGAATACCAGATCATGCGCGACGGGTCGATTGCCGTGATGCGCGAAATCGGGGTCGACACCGGTGGCTCCAATGTGCAATGGGCCCTGAACCCGGCCAATGGCCGCATGATCATCATCGAGATGAATCCCCGCGTGTCGCGATCCAGCGCACTGGCCTCCAAGGCCACTGGGTTTCCGATCGCCAAAATTGCGGCCAAACTGGCGGTGGGCTATACGCTGGATGAATTGCGGAATGATATTACGCGGGAGACCCCTGCCTGTTTTGAGCCGTCCATTGATTATGTGGTCACCAAGATGCCGCGCTTCGCCTTCGAGAAATTCCCCGGCGTGAACAGCACGCTGGGCACCCAGATGAAGTCCGTGGGTGAGGCCATGAGCATCGGCAAGACCTTCAAGCAGTCCTTCCAGAAAGCCTGCCGCTCCCTGGAAATCGGGCGGGCCGGGTTCGGGGCGGACGGCAAGGGCGCCGCCTTTGAAGCCATGACAGATGAGGTGATGTCCGCCGAACTGATCCGCCCGAACGCCATGCGGATTTTCGTGGTGCATGCCGCCTTCACGCGGGGCTGGACGGTGGAGAAGATTCAAAAGCTGACCGGGATTGACCCCTGGTTCCTGCGCCATCTTGAGGAATTGGTGGCGTATGAGGGCGAGATCAAATCCGCCAAAACCTTGGCCGGGTTGCAGAAGGATCCCGCGCTCTTCCGTCAGATCAAGGAGATGGGCTATTCGGATCGGCAGATTGCCTTCCTGTTGGGGTGCAAAGAGGGAGACGTGCGCATCGCCCGCAAGGCGCAGAAGCTCCTGCCGGTATACAGTCTGGTGGATACCTGCGCGGCCGAATTTACCGCGTTTACCCCCTATTTCTATTCAACGTATGGCGAGGTGGATGAGAGCCGGCCGTCGGACAAGAAGAAAGTCATGATCCTGGGCGGGGGACCGAACCGGATCGGGCAGGGGATTGAATTCGATTACTGCTGCGTGCATGCCGCCTTCGCGCTGCATGAGGCCGGCTTCGAGACCATCATGGTCAACAGCAATCCCGAGACGGTGTCAACGGACTACGACACCAGTGACCGCCTCTATTTCGAGCCACTCACGCTGGAAGATGTCCTGAACATTTATGAACGGGAGAACTGCTGGGGCGCCATTGTCCAGTTCGGGGGACAGACCCCGCTGAACCTGGCCAAGGATCTTGAGGCCAATGGGGTCAATATCATCGGGACCAAGCCGTCCAGCATTGAGGTGGCCGAAGACCGTGACCTCTTTGCCGCGATGCTCCGGAAACTGAAGCTCAAACAGCCTGAGAATGGTATGGCGACGACGGTGGAACAGGCCGAGGTCATTGCCGAACGGATCGGTTTCCCTGTATTGATGCGGCCTTCCTTTGTACTTGGTGGCCGAGCCATGGTGATTGTCTATAACGTCGAGATGCTGCGGAAATATATGGCCGAAGCGGCCGAAGTGTCCGCCACGCGTCCGGTGCTGGTCGACCGCTATCTTGAGAATGCGGTCGAGGTGGATGTGGATTGCCTCTCCGATGGCGACACGTCCGTGATCGGTGCCATCATGGAGCATGTGGAACTTGCCGGGATTCATTCCGGGGACAGTGCCTGCACCATTCCCGCTCCCACCCTGACGGACGCGGTGAAGGATGAAATCCGGCGCTGTACGCTCCTGATGGCGAAAGAACTCAAGGTCTGCGGCCTGATGAATGTCCAGTACGCCATCAAGGATGGGCATGTCTATGTGCTGGAAGTCAATCCGCGTGCGTCCCGGACGGTTCCCTTCGTCAGCAAGGCCATCGGGGTGGCCCTCGCCAAGGTGGCCTCCCTCGCCATGGCCGGGTTCAAGCTGAAGGACATGGGATTTACCAAGGAGATCATTCCCCGGCATTTCTCGGTCAAGGAAGCCGTTTTCCCGTTCGCCCGCTTTCCAGGGGTGGATGTGATTTTGACCCCCGAGATGAAGTCCACTGGTGAGGTGATGGGGATTGACTCCACCGGCGGGATGGCGTTCCTGAAGAGCCAGTTGGCCGCAGGGAATCCGATGCCGGCCCAGGGGAATGTGTTCCTGAGCATCCGGGATGAGGATAAGGAAGCCCTGTTACCTCTGGCCAGACGGCTGGTGGACCTCGGCTTCACCATTTATGCCACCGCCGGCACGAGCACCCTCTTGCGTCAGAATGATATTAAAAGTCTGGCACTGTTCCGGATCGCCGATGGGCGCCCGAACGTGGTTGACCTGATTGAGGAAAAGCAGGTGAGCTGGATTGTCAATACCCCGACGAGCGGGCCGGTAGCCCGGATCGATGAGGTCAAGATGCGCTCCCACGCAGTCATCCGCGGGATTCCCATCACGACCACGATTCACGGGTTCAGGGCGGCTCTGGCGGGGATTGAGGCCATGCGTGACGCCAAGCGCATGGAAGTCTGCAGTATCCAGGAATTCCATCGGCACGCCCCCAAGATCAAATACCCGAATTTGGGCGGTACCGGGAAGGCACCCCGCCGTAAAACGGCGTAGAGATACAGTGGGCAGTAGGCAGTAAGCAGTGTGTGTCCCGTGTCCCGTCCGGCTGTAGATTGACACTTTTCAATAAAGGAGAAAAGTGCGATG
>JBAXWB010000050.1 GCA_037128595.1 bacterium | reverse complement strand
CACATCCAACTGTGTGGCTCCAAATTGCACGGTTAACCTGGATTCCGGCCCTTGTGTGTCGTGTCTGACCTCGAATTCCCCCTGCATCGACCTGTGCGGCGATGCCACCTGCTCCGTAATCAATATCGGTGGGGAAAGCGATTGTGCATCCACAAATTGTGCAATCAGCGTCGCTCAGATCGATGGTTGCGCGTCGAATTGTGTCGAGTCCGTCGCCGCGAATCCTGGTGCCGAGTCCAGTGCCCCGATCAATTGGTGCACTTCGCGCGCGACCGCGGTACAACTTGCACTGAACTCAGGCAAACTGATCCTGCTGCTGGCCGGTCGCACGACCTGTCCGAATTGCGAATACATGCGGTACACCGTCTGCGAGGTCGCTTCCGTGCGACAGATCATCGACGATAACTTTATCTGTTGGTTCTGCCCGATTGACGACTCAACAGAATGGAACGTGTACATCCCGACCAACATAGTAACCGTCTATCTGCCTGTGATTTGCGTCATCGATCCCGGCGCGCCAACGGCGCGGCTCGATGGGACCATGAATATCCAGTACGAAGCCGCGTTTCTCGCGCGCCTGGCTGCCCATTTGCCTACCCAACCGCCGCTGGTCAGGTCCCTTACCGTTCAGAATGGCCAGGTCAAAGTCGGCTGGCAAGGTGCGGTCGGATACACGAATCGGGTTCTGCGCACGACTGCGCTGACGGGAAATTGGACGATGGTCGGCGCTGCCACGCCCGGAAATGGCACGACGATAACGAATACCAGTCCGCTATCGGGCGGCTCGGCGTTCTTCCGTGTCATGGGTTTCAAATAACGTGTGAAGGAAAGGGCTCTCTATGAAGTGTGCGATGAAACTTACGGTGTTAATTGGCCTGCTGGGTGGGGCTACCGGCGCGGTTGCGGCGGTGACGAACTATGTGTCTCTCACCAGTCCGGGGCCAGTCCCGCCCTATATTTCATGGGGAACGGCCGCCACCAACATTCAGGATGCGGTTGATGCGGCTGCTTCCGGCAATCTCATCCTGGTGTCCAATGGCGTGTATGCCACGGGCGGCAGAGTGGTTTCCGGGGGGACGACCAATCGCGTGGCCATCACGAATGCGGTGACCGTGCAAAGCGTGAACGGGCCGGGCGTAACGATCATCAAGGGCGCTGGCCCGCTTGGGAATGGCGCGGTGCGCTGCGTTTATGTGGGAACCAACGCGGTGTTTTCCGGTTTCACGGTAACCAACGGCTATACACAGGCGAGCGGCGACTCCGGCGGAGGCGGGATACTGTGTCTTACTTCGGGCGTGGCGAGTAACTGTATTCTTTCCGGTAACTCGGCCGGTATGGGCGGCGGGGCGTGCGGCGGTACGCTGAACAACTGCATGCTTTCCGGTAACTCGGCCGTTAGTTACGGCGGGGCGGCAAGTTGCAAACTTAACAACTGCACGCTCCGCGGCAATTCGGCCAGCGGCACAGGGCCGAGTGGTGGTTATGGCGGCGGGGCGGGCGTCAGCACGCTGAACAACTGCACGCTCAGCGGCAACTCGGCGAATTACAGTGGCGGCGGGGCGTGCAGTTGCACACTGAACAACTGTGCGGTCAACGGCAATACGGCCTATATGACGGGCGGCGGGACGGACAGTGGCACAATAAACAACTGCACGGTCATCCGTAACACGGCGACTTATAGTGACGGAGGGACGTTCTATAGCAGTGTGTCAAATTCGATCGTGTACTACAATACGGCGCCGTCTAACCCGAATTTCGCGATTGCTCCGCCATATTCCGTCTATTATTATAGTTGCACGACACCCGATCCGGGCGGAACGTCGAATATCACCGTCGAGCCGATGCTGGTGAGCATGTCGCATCTGGCCACGAACTCGCCTTGTATCGGTAAGGGCAGTTATGCCATCTGCGTTGGGGTGGATATTGACGGGGAGGCCTGGCTCAATCCCCCGAGCATCGGGTGCGACCAGGTGGTGGCCGGGGCCGTGACCGGCGCGTTGTCAGTGGCGATTGTTGCGCCTTCGACGAACATTTTGGGCTATACCTCAACCCTGGCGGCTGACATTGGGGGCCGGGTCTGGCGCAGCGTGTGGGATTTTGGCGACGGCTCGGGCACCACGAATTCCCCGTATATGACCCATGCCTGGAGCGCGATCGGAACGTATACGGTGGTCTTGACGGCGTGGAACGATTCCTATCCGGGCGGGATCGTGGCGACGGCGGTGGTTCAGGTGGTGGCCCCGCCGGTGTACTACGTCAACCTTGCCAATACCGTCCCTGTATATCCTTATACGTCATGGGGAACGGCCGCCACGAACATTCAGGTTGCCGTTGACGCCTGTGCCGCGGAAGCCATTCCGGGCGGCATGGTGCTGGTGACCAACGGCGTGTATGCCACAGGCGGGCGTATCACGCCTGGGGGGACCGTGACCAACCGGCTTGTGATCACGAACGCCGTCACGGTGCGTAGCGTCAACGGGCCCGCTGTTACGATCATCCGGGGGCAGGGTCCAATGGGCGCCAGCGCGGTGCGCTGCGCGTTCCTGGGCGGAGGCGCCGTCTTATCGGGCTTCACGCTGACTAACGGCTTTACCCGGACGAATTCAACTGTGAATGTTGGTCTAGACACCTACGGCGGGGGGGCCTGTGCTTGGGGTAATGTAGCAACCCTCACGAACTGTATTATCAGCGGGTGCTCGGCGAATTCCGGCGGCGGAACGACCTACGGCACGCTGAACAACTGCACGGTTAGCGGTAACTCGGCCAGCGGCAATGGCGGCGGAGCGCACAGTAGCACGCTGAAAAACTGCACGCTCAACGGCAACTCGGCGACAGGTTCTGGCGGCGGGGCGTACGGCGGCAATCTGAATAACTGCGCGATCTACGGTAACTCTGGCACCGGGTACGCCGGTGGGACGAGTCCAGGGACGGTTAATAACTGCACGATCATCGGCAACTCTGGCGGCGGGACGTCCGGGGGCACAATAAACAACTCGATCATCTATTATAATGTTGGAGGAAACGGAGGCTCCACCCTCAATTATTGCTGCAACCCTATTGCCGCATTTGGGGTGAATAACATCACGAACGAGCCGATACTGGCGAGCATGTCGCATTTGGCCACGAACTCGCCCTGTATCGGCAAGGGCAACTATGCCGCCTGTTCGGGAGTGGATATTGACGGGGAGGCCTGGCTCAATCCCCCGAGCATCGGGTGCGATCAGGTAACGCCCGGCGGCATCTCCGGCGCGTTGTCGGTGGCGATTGTGGCGCAGGCGACGAACGTGACGGTGGGTTATGCGCTGCGTCTGACGGCGGACATCCAGGGGCCGGCCGAGCGCAGTGTGTGGGATTTCGGCGATGGTTCGGGTGCCACGAATTCCCAGATTATGACTCATGCCTGGACCGCGACCGGAACGTATGCGGTGGTCTTGACAGCGTGGAACGGGACGTATCCGGCTGGGCTCGCGACGACGACCCTGGTCCATGTGGTCACGCAACCCGTGTTCTACGTGAATGCAGGCAATGCCGGCGCGGTTTATCCGTATCTCACATGGGCGACGGCCGCCACGAACATTCAGGCTGCGGTTGATGCGTGTTGCACCGAGATTCCTGGCGGCATGGTGTTGGTGACCAACGGCGTGTATGCCACGGGCGGACGCGCCGTGTCCAATGCCGGGACCAATCGGCTTGTAGTTACGGACTGCATCACGGTAATAAGCGTGAACGGCCCCGCCGTCACGATTATCCGTGGGCAAGGCCCGCTGGGAGCCAGCGCGGTGCGCTGCGCGTACCTGAGCGGAGGCGCCGTGCTGTCGGGTTTCACGCTGACCAATGGATTTGGCGGGGGGGGCTCTGGCGTTTCCGGGGGTGCGGGGGCTTATCTTTATGGCGCAACCCTCACGAACTGCACGATTAGCGGCAATAATGGCGGCACCGACTCGGATTTCATCGGCGGCGGGGTGGCGGGTGGCAGTGGGGTGTGCGGAGGCACGGTGAATAACTGCACGATCAACGGCAACTTGGCTTATCAGGGTGGCGGGGCGTATCAGTGTACGCTGAACAACTGCACGGTCAGCGGCAACTCGACGTCTTATGTACTCACTGGGTATGGCGATGGCGGCGGGACAAGCCTCTGTACATTGAACAACTGCACGATCAGCGGCAACTCGGCGAATGGGAGTGGCGGCGGGGCGGCCGGCGGCACGCTGAATAATTGCACACTCCGTGGCAACTCGGCGAACTGCTCGAACCTCCCTGGCGCGGGGAATGGGAGTGGCGGCGGGGCGGCTTACAGTACGCTGAACAATTGCGCGCTCATCGGCAACTCGGCACTTATCGGTTCGGGCGGCGGAGCGCACGGCGGCACGCTGAATAACTGCACGCTCAGCGGCAACTCGGCAATGATCGGTCAGGGCGGTGGTGCGAACAGTTGCATCCTGAACAACTGCACGCTCAGCGGCAACTGGGCCTTACTATCGGGCGGCGGGGCAGAGGGCTGTGCGCTGAGCAACTCGATCGTGTACTATAACACGGCTAAGACTTTGGCGAACGTGTCGGGTGGAACCTGTGCCTATAGTTGCACGACTCCTGATCCGGGCGGCTCATCGAACATCACCGCCGTGCCGTTGCTGGCGAGCGCGTCGCATCTGGCCACGAACTCGCCCTGTATCGGCAAGGGCAACTATGCCGCCTGCGTTGGGGTGGATATTGACGGGGAGGCGTGGCTCAATCCCCCGTGCATGGGGTGCGACCAGGTGTCAGGCGGGAGCCTCGCCGGCGTGTTGTCGATGGCGATCATCGCACCGGCGACGAATGTGGTGGGCTATGCGCTGCGCTTGGTGGCCGACATCCAGGGGTCGGTCGAACGCAGTGTGTGGGATTTTGGCGATGGCACGGGCGCCACGAACTCGCCGGGTGTCACCCATGTCTGGACCGCGACCGGAGACTACACGGTGGTGTTGACGGCGTGGAATGCGTCCTATCCGGCAGGGATCGCGGCGACGGCCCTGGTCCATGTGGTCACGCAACCGGTGTTCTATGTGAACGCCGTTAATGCCGGCGCGGTTTATCCTTATCTCACGTGGGCGACAGCCGCCACGAACATTCAGGATGCGGTTGACGCGTGTAGCGCCGGGCTTCCTAACGGCATGGTGCTGGTGACCAACGGCGTGTATGCCACCGGCGGGCGCAAAGTGATGTCAGGTAATACCACCTTGTCCTGGACCAACCTGCTTGTGGTGCTGAGCGACATCACGGTAAAAAGCGTGAACGGGCCTGCCGTCACCATTATCCGTGGGCATGGCCCGTTTGGATTCAGCGCGGTGCGTTGCGCGTACCTGGGCAATGGCGCCGTGCTATCGGGCTTCACTTTGACCAACGGGTTTACCCGGGAGTATTATTCAGATCCGGCCGATCCTCTCAGTTGCGGCGGGGGAGCCTATGCCGTTAACGCAACCCTGACGAACTGCATCCTCTGCGGCAACTCGGCCGGCGGCAATGGCGGCGGCGCGTGCTCCGGCACGCTGATCAACTGCACGCTCAGTGGTAATACGGCCTATAAAAATGGGGGCGGAGCGTACTCCGGCACGTCGATCAACTGCACGCTCAGCGGCAACAGATCGTTTTTGGATGGCGGTGGGGCGAGCAGTTGCACCCTGAACAACTGCGCGGTCAACGGCAACACGGCCTATTCGAGTGGCGGCGGGGCGAGCGGCGGCACGGTGATCAACAGCACGCTCATCGGCAACTCAGCTTCTTCCTACGGTGGCGGGGCGTACACCAGCGCAGTGGTGAACTCGATCATCTACTACAATACAGCCATGGGTGACATAAATGTATCGGGCGGAACCTGCTCCTTTAGTTGCACGACCCCCGATCCCGGCGGCACGGCGAACATCACCGTCGAGCCGTTGCTGGTCAGTCTCGCCCATCTGGCCACGGACTCGCCCTGTATCGGCATGGGCAGCTATGCCGCCTGTTCGGGAGTGGATATTGACGGGGAGGCCTGGCTCAATCCCCCATGCATGGGGTGCGACCAGGTGGCGGTTGGGGTCGTGACAGGCATGCTATCGGTGGCGATCATGGCGCAGGTGACGAACGTGGCGGCGGGCTATGCGGTGGGGATGATGGCGGCCCTGGATGGACAGGTCGGGGTGAGCGTGTGGGATTTTGGCGACGGCACGGGCGCCACGAATAGCCTGTATGTGACCCATGCCTGGTCAACACCGGGCGACTACGCGGTGGTGTTGACGGCGTGGAACGGGACATATCCGGATGGGATCGCGGCGACGGTCATGGTGCATGTGGTGGCGCAACCGCTGTTCTATGTGAAAACAGGCAATGTCGGCGCGGCTTATCCGTATTCCTCGTGGGGGACGGCGGCCACGAACATTCAGGATGCGGTTGACGCCTGTGGCGCGGCGGGAGTCGTGGGTGCGCGGGTGCTGGTGACCAACGGCGTCTATGCCGCGGGTGGGCGCAAGGCGGCGGGGCAGACCATCGTCAGCCGGATTGTCGTCACGAACGCGATCATCGTGGAGAGCGTGAACGGTTCTGCGGTCACCCTGATCAAGGGGCTGGGGCCGCAGGGATCCAACGCGGTCCGTTGCGCAAGCCTGGGCAGTGGCGCCGTGCTTTCGGGCTTCACGCTGACCAACGGCTTCACCTTGAATGCTGCGGGGGATGGCGATGGCGGGGGCGCTTTCGTCATGGGCGCGGCCACACTCCTGAACTGCACGATCAGCGGCAACTCGGCTTTTTCCTACGGCGGCGGGGTTCGCTACGGCACGTTGAACAACTGCACGCTCAGTGGCAACTCGGCCATGTATGGCGGCGGAACCGCTGCGAGCACGCTGAGCAGTTGCGCGATCATGGGTAACGCGGCCAGCGTGTATGGCGGCGGGGCCTATCTGGGGATGCTGAGAAACTGTACGGTTAGTGGCAACCAGTCCTCGCAAGATGGCGGCGGGATCTGGAGCGCGACGGCCATCAACTCGATCATCTATTACAATTCAACCCCGACCGATCTGAACATCGCGGGCGGGGGGGCGGTTCGGTACAGTTGCACAACCCCCGATCCGGGAGGCGTGGGGAACATCACGAACGCCCCTGGATTTGTCAATTACGCCCTTGGGAATCTACGGCTGACCAACAGTTCGTACTGCGTCAATGCCGGCGAGAACGCCTCGGTGACGGACACGGCCGACCGGGATGGCAATCCCCGCATCCAGGCGTCGGTCGTGGACATGGGCGCCTATGAGTCGCCCTATGCGCCCATCGATGCCGCGGACGGGGTGGGGGGAGCAATCATCTCCCCGGCCGGCCGTATCGGGGTCCTGGTCTCGAATGACCAGACGTTCGTCCTCTCTGCTCCGCCCTATGCGGGCATTGTGATTGAAGACGTGAAGGTGGATGGCGTGAGCATGGGCGCCACGAACCGGTATACCTTCCACGCCGTCACCAGCAGCCACACCATCCAAGCCCTCTTCAAGTATGTCTACCCGGATTCAGCCGGCTTTGGCCTCGTGGGGTCTTCGGTGGGCGCCGGCACGGGCGCCGGCACGGGACAGGTTGCGCTAGCCTGGGTGGCTACCAATCAGTGGACGTACACCCTGCAGCAGACGCCGACCCTGATGCCGGCAGCCTGGTCCAATGTGGTGCCCGAGGTCAGTGTGGCCGGTATGGGTCTGTTGCAGGTCATCCTCGACGCGCCGACTAATGCTCCCAGCATGTTCTACCGTTTAGGCGCGAACTATGCCGGCGCCTTAACCCAGTTCACCGAGGCCGACTGGTCGCAGGGTAATTTTGAAAGCCAGGCCAATATAGACACGGTCAACAGTCCAGGCCAACTCTTCTTGAAAAACTACCCGTCCAATATGGTTGCCGCCTTTACCGTGACCCAGAATATTTACGATATGGTCGTTTACAGGGATAAACTCATCCTTTCCGATTGCAGTTCTCTCTTGAAAGCCAGCGATGCCTATGTGCATAGCTACGACTACCGCTCCAATACGGTGTCCCAGATCTATTCGTATGCCCAGGGTTTCAAGGAGCAAGGCATTCACGATATGTATGTGTGGAACAACAAGCTGTACACCTACGGCCCTGACAGGGACGATGGTGGCTGGGATTTGGGCGCCATCTACATCTATAATGGCGCGGCATGGACCAGAAGACTGACCGTAGGGGGCGACGTGCACGGTATCACTATGGCTAACTACCACGATACGCTCTACCTCTGCATAGCTTACTCTCCAGATGGAAGCCAAGTGACCGCGATGAAAGTGGTGAGTTCTCAGAATGACGGATTGTCATGGGATCAGGCGGGGATATCAACAGTACCCGCGGGGACACTTCAGAGTTATCAGGAAAAATTTATCACCTATGCCGACAAGCTGGCGTTATTCATGAATGATGGTCTGCATGTGATGGGTAGCGGGAATTATAATATTTTTACGAATTTCTGCGCCGCATTGATGGACCACGTGGAGTTTGGCGGCAAACTGTATTTCTCGTTCGGTGGCGGGCTGTATTCTACGCCAGACTTGGCGGCTTTTACCACGAACACGAACATGATGGGCGCGGTAGCGTTGGAAGCCTATGACGGCCGGTTGTATGCGCTGGCTGGGACTTTGAATGTCAGTTCAGATGGCTCGAATTGGACCGGGTATGCCCAAACCATACCTTGGACATGTGCTGCGCAGTTCCAGCATCCCGTCATGGAGCAATATCATGGCCGACTGTACGTCGGCGGCGTGGGCAGTGGAAACAGTGTTTACGTTTCGGCGGCGGCGAGCAGTGGCAACCTCGTATCCAGCTCCATGAACATGTTGATGCAAAATGCAGCCATGACCTGGGATAGTGTCACGCCGGCCGGGACGACGGTGCGTTTTCAGCTACGGACGGCCAAGACCTCCGGGGCCTTGAGCGCCAAACCCTTTATCGGCCCCGACGGCACCAGCGGAACCTATTACCAGACGAGCGGCACGGCCCTCCATTCCGTGCATAACGGCGACACCTGGGTGCAGTACAAGGTCTACATGACATCCACCGACCCGAAATTTACGCCTTATGTCAGCGGCATTACCCTTCGGAATACCCCCTGATGAATGACCGTTTTATTCGTTCACTTGGTTTCGTGCTCATGATGGCCGCGGTTTGGCTCGGGAACCCTGCCAGCGCGGGCGCGGGCAGCGGCTTGGTGGTTTCCTGGGATGCCACCAATGGCGTGGCGTATAGCCTGCAGCGGACGCCATCGCTGATGCCGGTCACTTGGTCCAATGTGCCGCCGTACACCAACATGACCGGGCAGGGCTTGATGTCCCTCACCAACGCGGCTTCCGGCGCTTCCAACATGTTTTACCGTCTGAGCGCGGTGTATTCCAACTCCTTGAGCCTGGTCTTCACCGAAACCGGCTGGTCTCAAACGAACACGGAAAGCCAGTCTAATATTGATATGACCAACAGTCCGGGACAGCTTTTCCTGAAGAGCGATCCGTCCAACATGGTTCCGGCCTTCAGCGTCACCAAGAATATTTACGACATGGTCGTTTACAGGGACAGGCTCATCCTTTCCGATTGCACTTCAGTGAACGGAACCAGCGATGCTTATGTCCATAGTTACGACTATCAGTCCAATACGGTGAGCCAACTCTATTCGTATGCCCAGGGCTTCTATGAGCAAGGCATACAGGATATGTACGTGTGGAATGACAAACTCTACATCTATGGTCCCGACCGGGCCGACGGCGGTTGGGATCTGGGAGCCATCTACCTTTATAATGGCACGAATTGGACACGGAAACTGACCGTGCCCGGAGACGTGCACGGCTTATCCATGGGCTATTTCCAGAACAAACTCTATCTGGCCATTACCTACTCTTCCAATGGCACCGTTGCGAATGGATTGTTTTTATATCAATCCAGCAATGATGGCGATACCTGGACAGACACCGGGGTCATCAACGACTTCGCGTTTGTGAAAATACTTGGCTTTAACACTAAGCTGGCTGTGTTTGCGTATGGGGGGGGCTCTGTGAACAATGGAGCCGGCTGGCTTGCCCGCAATGCGAATTATTCGTGTTACGTGACCGGTCATGAGGAGTTTTCCAATAAACTGTATATTGCCTGCATGCCGGGCTCTTCCTCGTCGGAAGGGATGCTTTACACCTCCGACCTGGCGACCTTCACCAGCGTAACGTGTTTCACCAACGCCTATATTGCCGATGTCGTGGCTTATGACAGCCGGCTGTATGCGCTGAAGTGGTCAGGCACGGACCTCCAATTGTATGGCAGTGCCGGCGGCCAGAGCTGGACGGCCTGCGCCCAGCATATTCCCGCCACAGGGACGGCGCAGGTTCAGCATCCCGTTGCCCTGCCGTATCACGGCAGGCTGTACGTGGGGGGTGTGGGCAGCGGGAATGCGGTCTATGTCTCTGCTGCGGTCAGCAGCGGGAGTCTTGTATCCAAGCCCATCAAGATGTTCATGGGTCATGTTACGCTGGCCTGGGATGCCTTAACGCCGACCGGGACGAGCGTGAAATTCCAGTTGCGAACGGCCAGGACATCGGGCGAACTGGGCGCAAAACCCTTTATTGGTCCTGACGGCACCAGTGGAGCCTGTTACGAAGTGAGCGGGGTACAAACCTGTCCGGCCCATAACGGCGACACCTGGGTGCAGTATAAGGTCATCATGGGCACGACCGATGCGAAATTCACACCCTATGTCAACCGCGTCACGCTATCGGGTCTCCCGTTCGTTCTGAAAATAGAGTAGGTGGCTTAGTTTTGCAAAAATAGAAAGTGAAGAAAAGGCGTGGTGATTCAGGTTTACAGGAGTTCGAGTTCAGTCATAAAGGGATCAAGATGCTTAAAGAGACCAGTGTTTTCTATCAGCCACTTCGGCCGCTCGATACCGCCATACAGACCGTAGGGTGTCGCCATACGAATCCAATCATCTGCTCCAAAAATCGTCTGCCGAAAATATGTGCATTTGTTCGCCCCGATCAGTTATGCGTTTGTCCGCCGCGGACGTGGAAAAAGCAATTCGGGATTCTGAATGGTTAAGAAAGACGGTGCGCTGACGCCCCCGCTTCACACCTCCCGGCTGGCAACTCTCCGGTGATTTTGCCCGAACCCACGACGAGGTGAGCGTCTATCTTCGCGACCATCTATCGCAAAATGCCTTGACCTTGCAACTGCAGCATCTATCATAGTTGTACTAGTTAAAGGAGGAGGGGAGTTATGATCACTGTTACCACGATGGACGTACGGAAGCACGTTGGCGATATCCTTAACCGGGTTGCCCTTCGCGGCGACGAGTATCTGGTCGAACGCAAGGGCAAACCAATGGCGGTGCTGATGCCGGTCGAAAAGGCGGAGTCAATCCGGCGCGCGGCTCACTTGCGGCTGGGCGATTGGTTGAGCCGGCCGAACGCCGTAAAGACGGACGCAGAAGCCATGGCGTTGGCCAATGAGGCCCGCCGCGAAACCCGGGCCGCGAAGCGTGTGAGGTGATTTCATGCCTGCGCTACGTATTGTTTTGGACACGAATGTCATCATCAGTGCTTTGATTCGAACGGATTCGACGCCAGGATTGATTGTCCGGTCAGTTGTTGATGAAATGGCAGTGCGTTTGGTGACCTCGCATTCATTGCTCGCCGAACTTCGGGCTGTTCTGGCCTACCCGCGTCTCCAGCGCTACCTGAAAATGGGCAAAGACGACAAGGAAGAGTTTGTCATTCTGCTGGAACAGATTGCCGATATTGTCAACATTAGCGATTATCCAGCGTCGGGAATCTGCAGGGACCCCGATGACGAGCCGTACCTCCAAACGGCCCGGGCCGGCAGGGCTGATTATATCGTAAGCGGTGATCAAGACCTGTTGGTTCTGGGAACCCTGGGTTCTGTGCGCATCATTTCGCCTGCCGCTTTCGAGCGCATTCTGAATCCAAAGTGTAAGCCCTAGCTCACGACAAGCGGCCTGTAATGCGGGATAGCGGGAGCGTTATGAGACCCACTACTCCACACGTGTAGGCATCCGAAACAGGTAATGGATCGCCATCTCGATGCCGCCGCCTGAAACATTATTTGCAGCCTGGCAGAACGGGACTTGCTCAGAGGCTTCTTATGACGGTGCACGTTTCTGCGTATATTTGGCGCGGTACTGAGAGGGAGGGAGGCTGAAACGGTTACGGAACAGGCGGCTGAAATAATATGGGTTCTCAATGCCGACGCGTGCGGCGATTTTGGTAGTCGTTTCCTGGTTGAGCCGCAGCAGGTCGCATGCGTGTTCCATCCGTTTCCGGATCAGATAGTGTATCGGTGTTTCCCCGGTATGTTTGATAAATAGTTGCCGCAGGTAATCCGGATTGATCGAGAGCTGCGCGGCCACGCCTGCGATGGAAAGCGGTTTGGCGAACTGCGTGTCGAAGATCCGCCGCGCCGCCGTCACGTGGGGCGGCTCAAGCGGGCCGGCGGCGGCCTGCGTGGCAAGTTGCCGCCTCAATTCCAACACGAGCAGCCCGCCCAGCAAATTCAAGCGATCCTGTCGTCCGTCATCGTGCCGGCCTAATTCCCTCCTCAGTTGTACGCAGGACTTGCGCGTGTCAGGGTCTGCGTGACAGACCCCGGGTAGCAACGCCTCTGCACCGCTGCCCGTCACGCCCAGGCAGACCTGGGTGCCGCGTTTATTGCATTCGTCGCCATGTAGCATGCCCGGCTGGTAGACGGCGATGTCCCCGTTCCGGTAGCGCAGCCGCTCCGTGCCTTGCGGTAGCCAGCCCTCGCACCCGCAGTACCAGATGATTTCCGTGCAGGCGTGGGAGTGCATAAAGCAACGTTGCCCGGCGCATGTTGGTAATTCCAGTGCAAATAAACAGGCTGGAGCCGAAGAGGGTATCTCTGATTTGTTCATTAAGAAAAGCCGCTTTTGTTCATTCCATTATCAATATGCCGGTCGTATATATGGCCTCACAACTGAAATGTGTATCAAATCACGATAGCGGCAGGAAAGGGGAAATGATGAGTCAGAAAATTAAAGCCATTACTTTTATCGGAATCAATCACGTTGAAGTGCGCGACTACGAACTCGGCGCCTGTGGTCCTACGGACATCGTGGTGCGGACGCACTATACGATGGTGTCGTCGGGCACGGAACTGCGTGTGTTGGGCGGGCTCTACGGGGCGAAGGAGAAGTACCCCGTGATCCCCGGCTATTCGGTGGTCGGCGAAGTGGTGGCCGTGGGGCCGGAGGCGAAGGGCTTCCGCGTGGGGGACCTCATCAGCGGGCGTAATCCGAGGCCGGTACCGGGTGTCGCTTCGATGTGGGGCGGACAGGCCAGCCACCATGTCTATACCACGCAGGGTGAGGACCGTCCGGTTCTCTTGCCGGCGGGCGCGAACCCTTTGGACTATATTGTTGCGGAAATATCGGCCATCAGTCTGCGCGGGGTGCTGGCGGCGGCACCTAAGGCGGGCGAGACGGCGGTGGTGCTGGGGCAGGGCTTGATCGGTGCATTCTCGGGCGCATGGCTGCAGGCGGCCGGCTGCCGCGTGATTGTAGCGGACCGTGAGCCCGCGCGGCTGGAGCGGTCGAAGGCGTGGGGTGTGGCCGCGACTGTCAATGTAAGTGAGCCGGATGCCGAGGCCCGGATCCAGACGCTCTGCAATGGCGGAGCGGATATCGTTGTGGAGTCCTCCGGTTCTGTAGCCGGAGCGATGATGGCCTACCAGCTGATCCGCAAGAAACCACAGGCGTATGGGGCGGACTACAAGGTCGAGCCGATCGTCTTCTATCATCAGGACTGGGCCCGGTTGGTCATGCAGGCGAACTACCTGGACAAGGTAACCATCGATCCCTTCGGGTTCATTCCCGGCGAAGGGGTCATTATCCTGGCGCCGAAGGACCGAGGGGTGGAGGACCGGCAGCGGGCAGTGGAGGCCTTCCGGCGTGGCACCTTACGGGCGGGGGACTTCATCAAGAAGCCGGTTTCGTTCAAGGAGGCGCCTTCGGCCTACGCCGCGTTGCGTGACGATCAGAAGAATAATTTCTCCCTGGCCTTTGACTGGACCGGGGAGTGAGACGTGAAGAGTGAAACGTGAGATGTGAAGAGTGAAAGGGATAGGATTATGACATTACGTTGTGCAATCATAGGATGTGGATCAAGCGCGCCGGGCAAGGGTGGGGCGCATTCAATCGGGTATGCGCATGGCTGGGCGATTGGCCGTGTGAGTGGGCTGAAACTGGTGGCGGCCGCCGATCGTGTTGAGCAGAACGTCGCTGACTTTGCCGTGGAGTTCGCCGGCTGTACCTCCTATACGGATTATCGCGCCATGCTGACGCAGGAGAAACCGGACCTGGTAACTGTCAGTGCCTATCCGCCCTACCGTGAAGAAATGGTTCTGGCGGCGGTCGCAGCTGGCGCCAAGGGAGTAGTCATCGAGAAGCCGATGGCCATGGGACTGGGCGCGGCCCGGCGGATGATGACGGAAGCCGCCAAAACCGGTTGCCGGTTGTTTGTTCATCACCAGCGCCGCTATGGCAAGCCGTTCGAGTGGTGGCGTCAGGCGGTAATGGATAAGGAAATTGGCGAACTGGAAGGCATCGATATCGCCCAGCCGTTCGATACCTTCATCAACTTCGGCCCACACCTGGTGGATGCCGCCCTTTTCGCATTGGGCACGGAGCGGAAGGCCGTTCTGGTTATTGGCGCCACGGATTTGACCGATGTGGGGGACTACCAGGGGACAAAAGTCGAAACCCAGATGCTGTCTAGTTTACACTTTGACGATGGCACCAGGATGACCATCGAGGTGGGCAAAAAGACCTGCGGCAAACTACCCGTTCTCCGTGCGAATGGAACACGAGGGTTTGCAGAATTGCGGTTGGACCCCATGAGCGGTGAAGGCTGCGTATTCCGGAAGATGACGGGCAGTGAGGGAGTTGTAAGTCCCGCGACCAACGAGCATTTTCACCACAGCGAGGATGGCACGCTTTACGTGCATCGCGCGTACGAGGATATCCAGCGCGCGATGACGACAGGTTCGGCGACCCGTATTGATGCCAGTGAGGCGTTGAGAGGGCTCGAGATCATCATGGGGATATATGAATCCGCCCGGTTGCAGCGGATGCTGGAGTTCCCTATCATGCAAGAGGTTTTCCCGATGGAATGCAAAGACTGAAAGAGGCCTCGAAGATGAGTTCATGAGAATTGGTGCATCGGACGATCCATTTTGAAAACCCGACAATGGTGGCCTTATCGAAGTGAAATTGGACCGGATGTATTTCGAGGGCGATGGTGTGAGCCGCGAATATGGGAGTATCTGCCATGAGGAATATCGCAAGCGGGATCCATTCATGACGATTGTTGAAGAGACGCGATAATGTGTGAATCCACAGGTTCATATGGGGGCTTTTTTTATGGTTAGTTAAAGTTGATTGTGACATACTACATAAATGAATGTTAACCGTAAACGAATGGCTGAAAGTGCGTTTGTTTTTGAACGCGGGAAGCCGCGAGTGCGGAAGTTGGACTCCGAGCGGACAGATGGAGCCGAATGGCTTCGTGTATCACCTCAAAGGCGAATTGAGGCTGTTGAATTTTTGAGGGCCAGCTTTATGGGATCTGATTATGCTACACAAAGACTTCCACGACTTCTTGGTATTACTCACAGAGCATAAGGTCCGTTATCTGGTGGTTGGTGGATATGCGGTTGCTGTTCACGGCTACCCCCGTTACACGGGCGATCTTGATGTATTCATTGCCTTGGATTCACAAACGGCGGAGGCTGTCGCTGGCGCATTTTACGAATTCGGTTTCTCAAAATCCGATATTGACGCCCGAACTTTTCTTGTTCCAAAGAGCATTGTTGAGGTTGGGCATGAACCTCTGAAGCTCCATGTGATGAACGCAATTTCCGGTGTCACATTCGATGATGCCTATACTCGGCGACAGACCGTGCGACTAGATGACCTTGATGTGCCATTCATTGGGTATGAGGACCTGGTCCGGAATAAATCCGCCACCGGTCGCGGCAAGGACAAGGTGGATGTCGAAGAATTAGAACGGCGACGCAAGGTCAACCCAGCGTGAAACTCTAGACCCTTCTGTAATTCTTTGTGAGAGTATCGACATACCCGATCCCTGCTTTTTCACTGGTGTCCAGAGTGCGAACCAGATGGATATCAGTCTCTATTCTCTGCCGATTTTAATCGGCTCATTCCGAAAGCCCCCCCGTTTGGGCGAGGGTTCGCTTCGTGCTGGCTTGGGTTCGGTACGCGCTCGGTGATGTCCCGTAACGTTTGTGGAACGCCGCTGAAAAATAAAGCTGGCTGCTCCAGCCGGTCAGTGCGGCGATTTCTTTGATGATGTAGCCGCTCTGCGCGAGCATCTGCAGGGCCCGCCGGAGACGGATATCCACAACCGTCTGCGAGAGTGTCTGGCCCGTCGTTTGCCGAAACAGGTGGGAAAGACGCGAAGAAGACAGGCCCACAGCCAAGGAGACTTGTCGGAGAGATAAATCGGGCTCGAAATAGTGGGTATGCAGGAAAGCGATGGCCGCATTGACATGGCGTTCCCCCGGCACGTGGTCTCCGTGACGGGGAGTCGTGACAACCTCCGCATACGCCGAGATTAACACCCGCAGCAGACCCGCGGCTCGCTCGCGGCTCCAGCGGCTACGCTGCCCCAGGGCTTGCGCCACTTTGCCCATCACGGATTCCGGCGGCTCGCTCAGCAGAACCGTCCAGGCCACCGTCTCCGCGGCGGTCAGCGCGAAACTCAGCCAGTTACGCGGACCGCGGAGGCCCAGTTGCAGAGCGTTACTGCTCTCATGGGAAGCCCCTATGTACATGTTTAGCAGACGCAGGTTTTTCGCCTGTGGCAAAGACGCTGTTTGCATGTGCAGGCACTCGGGCGGAACAATCAGCAGGGTCCCGGCTCCGATCGTTAGCGCGGGGTGGCCAACGGCCTTGAACTGCAGCGCGCCATGCAGCGGGATGAAGAGTTCCCAATTCCGATGACAGTGGATACCGGGTCGTAGCAGGTCGGTGGTCTGTTCACTCGGGGCCACATGCAGTGCGACAGTGGACGTGAACGCACCCTCGAGTGTCTGCCGGAGACCCTGTAATATCGCCGCGGGGATGTGAGATGTCGTGCCGTTTTTCATATATCTATAGCAGATTATCATATATTGACGAAATTGCAATCCCCTGCTTCCCCGTGCCACTATGAAAGAAGTCGTCCGGGATTCACTTTGCAGGCGGAAGTCATGGACGTGGAAGGGTACTAGATCATGATCAATAGTCAGAAACGCTCGAGTATTCTAACAACTGAAGAAGCTGCGATGCATACGAAACGTTACATGATCAAGACGGTCTCAGTAGTGCTTCTGCTGGCGACGGGATTAGCCGTGCGGACGCTAGCGGACGATGCGTTCGCCGTGGACCGGTTTCGCGGCGGGGGGCGGGATGGGTACGACGCCGATATTCTGGCGCAGATCGATCAACTAAATCAAAAAGCCATTCTTGGGCGGTTCAGCGGGGGAGGCCGGGACGGATGGGCTGATGGCATGGCCACGGGACTCGAGATACCCGTCAGAAGAGGTACGCTCCTTATCATCCTCTAGTAAGGGTTTCGCGCTTTGCGCACATAAGTTATTACAGTGTCGATGGTCAAAAGGGGAAGGCAGTCATGCATACGAAACGTTACATGATCAAGACGGTCTCGGTAGTGCTTCTGCTGGTGACGGGATTAGCCGTGCGGACGCTGGCAGACGACGTGTTCGCCGTGGACCGGTTTCGCGGCGGGGGGCGGGATGGGTATGACACCGGTATTCTGGCGCAGATCGATCTCAATCAAATTTTTGGGCGGGTCAAAGGCGG
>JBAXWB010000049.1 GCA_037128595.1 bacterium | reverse complement strand
GATTGAAACGGGCAAATATTCTTTCAGAATAGGCCCAACTGGCGAACTCGGGTTAACGTGACAGCCATTGAACGGGCCATCCGCCATGAACCCGCACACAAGTGGACGCTTGAGGAGCTCTGCGCATTGAGTGGCTGGAGCAAATCGGCGCTGAATCCACGGGTGAAAGAGGCAACGGGGTATTCAAGCATGGAATATGTGCTTGTGGTAAGGCTGGAACTCGCCAAGCAAAGTTTGAGTCACAGCGATGTTCCCATCACCGCGATTGCCATGGACCTTGGATTTTCATCCAGTCAGCACTTTTCGACGGCATTCCGGCAACGCATGGGCCTTTCACCCTCCGCGTTTAGGCAGAACACCCGTCCATTCATGAGTCTGGCTGGGGCCGTATCCCTCGACGAAAAACTATCCACCCGAAAAGGCTTCTCAAAAAAATGAACGCGACGGCCGACACCGGTTTCCTCGTCGCCTTCGCGAACGCACGCGTCTTGACGGTCGACCGCGCCGATTTCGCTGTTTACCGTCGCAATAAACGCGAATCGATTCCCCTCTGTACTCCAGCGGGGTGACAGCCACGCAGGGGAGTTGCCGGGGGACCGGCACTTACCCGAACAGGGACAGCTGGGCGGTGTCGCGGGGCTTGCGCTTCTGGCGGGCCAGTTTGGGCTGGCCGGCCTCGCTGAATTCACCCTCTTCCAGGTTGGCCAGGATCTCCTTGGCGCGATCAATCACTTCGCCGGGCAGACCGGCCAACCGGGCGACCTGAATGCCATAGCTCTTATCGGCGGCCCCGGGCAAAATCTTGCGCAGGAAGACGATCTGATCATTCCGCTCCCGCACCACCACATTGTAGTTTTTGACCCCGCTCATGGTCAGGGCCAGATCCGTCAGTTCATGATAGTGCGTTGCAAAAAGCGTCTTCGCCTTGGCCTTGGGATTATTGTGCAGGTACTCCGCCACCGCCCAGGCAATACTGATGCCGTCAAAGGTGCTGGTCCCCCGCCCGATTTCATCAAGAATAATCAAACTGCGTGAAGTGGCATTGTTGAGAATATTAGCCGTCTCCTGCATCTCAACCATGAACGTGCTGCGGCCCCGGGCAATGTCATCACTGGCGCCAACCCGGGTGAAAACCTGATCTACCACCCCGATCTCCGCCGCGGACGCCGGCACAAAGGACCCCATCTGGGCCATGATCACAATCAAAGCCACCTGCCGGATGTAGGTGGATTTGCCGGCCATATTGGGCCCCGTCAGCACAATCAACTGCGAATCGGTTCCATTGAGCAACGTGTCGTTGGGCACAAACCGTTCCGCTTCGGACATCCCCTCAATCACCGGATGGCGACCATCCTTGATGGAGACCTGATCCCCGGCCGAAATGCGGGGTCTCACATAGCGCCCCATCACGGCCCGCTCCGCCAGGGCCGTCAGCACATCCGTCTGCGCCAGAGCCGTGGCGGTCTGCTGAATAGCCGCCGTCTGCTCGACCACCTTATCCCGGATTTCGACAAAGAGCTCATATTCCAAAGCTTCCGCACGTTCCTGGGCGCCGGTGATTTTTCGCTCATATTCCTTAAGCTCCGGCGTCACAAACCGCTCGCCATTCACCAGGGTCTGCTTGCGGATGTAATCCTCGGGCGCATGGGCCAGTTGCCCCTTGGAGATCTCGATATAATAGCCGAAGACTTTATTATAGCGGACCTTGAGGGTTTTGATCCCGGTCCGCGCCTGCTCACGGGTCTGGAATTCCGCCAACCATTGCCGGCCTTCACTGGCGGCCACACGAAGCTCATCCAACTCGGGACTGAACCCCTTGCGAATCATGCCGCCTTCCTTGAGCGCGACCGGCGGTTCGTCTTCAATCGCCCGTTCAATCAGGGCCGCCAGGTCCGGCAACAACTTCATGTCGCCCCCCAACTGCTTCAAGAGCGCCACCGGGTGGTCCACCACCAGACTCCGCAATTCAGGCAGAGCGGACAGGGAGGAACCCATCCCCTTCAAGTCCCGGCCATTCCCGCTCCCGGCGCTCAGTCGCGCCACCAGACGCTCCAAGTCACGGATGCCCGTGAACCGCTCGCGGATATGATGCAAGAGGGTCCGGTCCCGCATCAACGCGTCGACCGCATCCAGCCGGTGCTCAATCCCCTTCACGTCGGCCAGCGGGCGCAGGATCCATTCCCGCATCAAGCGCGCGCCCATCGGGGTTTTGGTGACGTCCAGCGTTCCCAGTAGCGTCACCGATCCCCGCCGTTCTTCATTGCGGCGGGGCACCAGATCCAGGTTCATACAAGTTGCCTGATCGATCATCATGAATTCGGACGGCGTACTCACCCGCAGGGAGCGCACATGTTTGAGATCACGCTTGAGCTCATCCTGAACGTAATACATCACGCCACCCGCCGCCCCGACGGCGGCGGTCTTCTGTTCACAACCAAAGCCCTCAAGGGAATGCACCGCGAAATGGCGGATCAGCCGGTCGCGCGCCACATCATAACGGAAGACCCAGTCCTCACTGCTGGTGATCACCATCCGGTCGAGCGAGGCGATCAGCGTTTTCATCACCGGCTCATTCATCTGCTCGGCCGGAAACACGCATTCGCGGGGACCGAACTGTTTGAGGGTATCCGCCAGAAGCCCGGCATCGGCGGATTCCTCCACCAGAAAGGCGCCGGTGGAAATATCCAGCAAGGCCAGCCCGAACAGTTCCCCGCTACGGCAGAATCCACCCAGATAATTATTCTGCACCGACGTCAGGATCGCATCCTGCATGACGGTGCCCGGGGTCACAATCCCGGTCACTTCGCGGCGGACAATGCCCTTAGTCAGGGCGGGATCCTCGACCTGCTCACAGATGGCCACTTTCTTGCCGGCCCGGATCAGTTTCGCCAGGTAACCATCCACCGCATGGAACGGAATCCCGCACATGGGAATGTCCTGGCGGCGCGTCAGGGTGATATCCAGAATCTGGGCGGCCTCTTTGGCATCCTCAAAAAACATCTCATAGAAATCGCCCAGCCGGAAAAACAGGATGGTATCCGCCGGCAGTTTGTTACGGATCTGCCGGTACTGCGACATCATCGGCGTCAAGGTTTCCCCACTCATGCGTCCCCCTTCTGACCCACCCCGTCCGCCAGTTGCTGCCACTGTCCCACTTCCAACATCTCCGGGCGGATGCGGGGATCCACCCCCATCGCTTCCAGCACCGCCAGGGCATGGTCCAGCTCAAACCCCAATTTCGGGGCCACCCGTGCCAGGATGGTCGCCAACTGCTTTCGCCGGAATACAAAGGACTCCTTGGTCAGCCGGGCGAACATCTTGCGGTCCCCCGTATTCAGAACACTGTCCGGCAGGCGCTTCAAGAGGACCACGGCCGACTTCACCTTGGGCCGCGGACAGAAACAGGAGGGACTGATCACCTTGACCGTTTCCACCCGATACACCCGTTGTGCCCACACCCCCATCAAGCCGCGGGCCTCCGCGCCAATCGCCGCCGACAAACGCTCCGCGACTTCCAGTTGAAGCGTCACGGTCACCCGTTCGGGCGGGCGCGGCAGACAAAACACATTCATCAGGATCCGGCTTCCCACTGAATAAGGAAGATTCGAAACCAGCTTGGTGATTTTGTGGCTTTCAAAAAAATCAGAATCGAGGTCCAACGCATCACCCAGAATCAGAGAGAGGGAGTCCTTGTCCGGGAACTGTTCCTTCAAGTATTCGTAGAAGCCCCGATCCTTCTCCACGGCAATGACCCGGCCCGCCTTTTCCACCAGGATCTCAGTCAACACGCCGAGGCCGGGGCCGACTTCCAGCACCACATCCTCCGGTCGGGGGTCGGCGGTATGGAGAATGATGTCACGGATATTGGCATCAATCAGGAAATTCTGACCCAACAGGGTGTTCGGGGTCAGGCCGCGAAGCTGGAGCAACGCCAGGACTTGAGATGGGCTTGTGAGATTCACGATAGACTCCGCACCCCGGTCATCAGGGGGCCTGCTCGATCACCTTGATGTAGGCATCTTTCCTCAGCCTCGCAATCCACACGGTCGTCAGCTTCCGGATTTCCTTCCGGCGCAACTCCTTCTCAATGGATCCCCGCACCGCCTCAAAAGGCAACACCCCGGCCGGATGCCGGTCCTCCAGCCTGACGAGATAATAATCGCCGTCCATCCGGATCACGCCACTCAGGGAATTGGTGGGAAGCGAGACCAGGGGTGCCGTCAATTCAGGGCGCAAATCCCGGGTGACGACCCAGCCCCAATCCCCGCCCTCGGCCGCCTTGCCATCCTCCGAGAGCTTCTTCGCCATGTCGGCGAAATCGGCACCGGCCTTCAGCTGCACCACCGCATTGGACACGGAGACTACACGGACCGCCGAATCAGTCGTATTGGTGGACCCATGAATCAATATCACCCGGAGCTTCATCTCTTCGTCCTTGAAAAACTTGGCCGGATTCGCGACATAAATTTCATGGACATCCTTGGGAGAAATCACCACCTTGGACTCCACCTCACGTCCGCGCATCATGCCGACAATCACCCGTTCCCTCATGCGGCGGCGCCATTCCTCCACGGATATTTTCTCATCCCGCAGCGCCTTGAGAAACTCCTGCCGATCCCCGCCAAAACGAGTTTGAATGAAATCACTGACCTTGGTCTCAACGTATTTATCAACCCCGTCCTTGTTGATCTTGGTATCCGCATCATAGGCCTTGAGGATCAGTTTGGCATTGATCAAGTCGTCCAGCGCCTCATCATAGGACTCCTTGATTTTGGCTTTCAGCTCAGCACCTTCATAGACCTGGCGCCACTGAGGCAAGGATGGGGCAATGGCTTCATTCACCTCGCCCACGGTGACGATGGTGTCATTCACATAGGCTGCCACCCCGTCCAGCGTGATGGTTTCCGCGTTACCGCCGAGCGCCAGCGCCAATACCACTAATAATATTACAGGGAAAATCCGTTTCATCCAGTCGACCTCCGTCCAAACATGTCATGTCAGGTAAAAGCGGAACTATGGCATACCCCCACCTACCGTCGCAACTGCAAAGGGCAGGCAACATCCACTTTAGAAATTGGCCTCGACCATAGGGCGGAAGGTGAGTTGGTGAACGACCACGTCGTCGGGGGCGAACAGCGTGTCCACGATCATCCGGGCGGCGCTTTCGGACTTCATGTAGTCGGGACGATCGAGGGCGCGGAAGGGGGTATCGGTGCCACCGGGATAGACGCCCGTGACTTTAATGCCGTGCGGCCGGGCCTCCTTGATCAGGCAGTCGGTAAAGCCATGCAGGGCACACTTGGCCGCACAATACACACTGTAGTTCTCGGCCTTGTGCCAGACCACTGTGCTGACCACATTGATAATATGGCCCGATTGTCTCGGGATCATGTCGCGCATGGCCAGGCCACACAGCAAGGCAGCCGCCCGGAAATTGACCGCCATATGCCCGTCCAGATCCGCCGCAGTGATTCCGGTCACGGGACCCTTGCCGCGGTTAAACCCGGCATTGTTGATCACGGCGTCCGGGGGGGCCCCGAACGCGGCCGTGGCGGCGGCGTAGAGCGCCGCCGGCGCTTCCGGCGAGGCGAGATCAAACGGTTCGGCGAAGCAGCCGGTCTCCTGGCGAAGTGACGCCAAACGGGCGACATCGCGCCCGGTGGCAAACACCGACACCCCGCGCGCGCAAAGCTGGCGGACCATGTCATGCCCGATCCCGCTTGAGGCCCCTGTGACCAATACTGTCTGAATCATAACGCGCTCCTGTTGATAAAATAATGCAGTCGATAGTAAACCATGTTAGCGTGTCAGCAAGTAGAAAGGATCGATCCGATGGGAAAACTCAGCCGCTTGGAAATCGTGTGTCTTGCCGTGACCCTCCTCATCCTGACCATTATGGCAACGGCCATGATCACCCGGAAAACGTTCCAACAGGATCAGGAGTCGTCGCCATCCGATGTGGAGCTCGCCGCCGGGTCATCCTCCGCGTCCGGGTCTGCCGGCAGTGGGTCTGACGCCGGCCCCGGGGGCGCCCTGTCGGCGCCCGGTGACCCGGATTTTTCCGCACGGGCCCGCCAGCTCCCGAAGCCCACTTCGCCGGCGGATGAACAGACCGCCGCCGCGCTGGCCGGCGGATCATCCCAGACGTCCAATCCAACCGCCAAGCCGCCCGTCCTCTTTGGCACCAATCAAGTCATGCTGGCGCTCCAGCGCCTCGCCACCATGCCCTGGAGTCCCGCCTCCGAACAACTCCTGCAGGACACGGTCACCAAGTGGGCGGCCAGTGACCCGACCGCCGCCCTGCAATATGCCCTGGGAATTGAAAGCCGCCGCGTCCGGTCCACCCTGGTGGCGGGCATTTTCAATTCCTGGGCGAAAACAGATCCCAGTGGCGCCTATAGTTGGCTCATGGCCAACCGGGAGTCCGATCCGGGCACCTTCCAGATGGGCCTGAAACCGGTCTTTACGGCCCTGGCGGCAGGGGGCATCGATAATGCCATGAAAATGGCCCTTTCAATTTCGACCGGTTCCGATCGCCTCTCGGCGATGCGCATCGTGGTGGAACAGGCGGCGCGGGGCGGGACGGCCCCCTCCATGGTCTCTTATCTGGAAACCCTGCAGACCCCCGGCGAGCGCCAGAGTTATGCCTCAATGCTGGCCCAGAGCTGGGCCCTGTATGCGCCTGAGGATGCCGCCCAATGGGCCTTATCCCTGACCGATCCCGCCCTGCAAAAAGCGACGTTGTCGACGACCATCGGGGCCTGGGCCAGCGATAACCCGCAAGCGGCAGCCGCCTGGGCCCTGTCGCTGCCGGCGGGGGAGTTGAAAAACAAGCAGATTGCCCAAGTCACCCAGTCCTGGGCCCGCTACGACCCGGTCAGGGCGGCGGACTGGCTCCTTGCCCAACACCCCCCATCGCCCAACCTCGATCCCGCCATCCAGGGACTGGTCGGCACCGTTGTGCGCTCCAACCCGGAAGGCGCCATCATGTGGGCGGCCACCATCAGCGACCCCAAACAACGCACCAGCACGATCATCAGCGCCAGCCGGGAGTGGATGCGGAACGACCCCAAAAAAGCGTCAGCCTATATCATGACCGCCCCGCTGACCCCCACGCAGCGAACCCGCCTGCTCCAGGGACGCTGAGGTCGATGGTCTTTTTGGTTGTATCCATTGCGCCGCACTGGCGCTTGTGCTAGTTTGACTGCGTTTTTTCAAAGAAAGTGAAGGAATCGAAATGAGTGTTCGCGTACGTTTTGCCCCGAGCCCGACAGGGCAGGTTCACATTGGGAATATCCGGGCGGCCATTTTCAACTGGCTGTTTGCCCGCCATCATGGCGGACAATTCCTGGTCCGCATCGAGGACACCGACCGGGAGCGTTCCACTCCCGAAGCCGTTGAAACCATTCTGAAGGCCATGGAGTGGCTGGGCCTCACCTATGACGAAGCGCCCCTGTTCCAATCCACCCAGCATGAACAGCACCGGCTGGCGGCGGAAAAACTCCTGCAAACCGGCCATGCCTATAAAGAGGACAAGGGCGGCACCGGCCAGGGCGAATGCATCGTCTTCCGGATGCCGGGCACCGATATGGCCTTCCACGATGAGGTCAAGGGCGACCTGAAGAAAAAGGCCGCCGACATGAAGGATTTCGTCATCGTACGCTCGGATGGTTCCCCCGTGTTCCATCTTGCCAACGTGGTGGATGACATCACCCAGAACATTACCCACATCATCCGGGGCGATGATCACGTCGAAAACACCTTCCGCCATGTGGCGCTGTACCAGGCCCTGGGCGCGCCGATCCCCCATTACGCCCATCTGCCGATGATCGTGAATGCACAAGGGAAACCGTACTCCAAGCGGGATGGCGCCGCCTACGTGGGCCAATTCCGGGAGATGGGCTTTTCGGCAGAGGCCCTGTTCAACTTCCTGACCCTGCTGGGCTGGTCGCCCGGCGAGAATCGCGAGAAAATGACCCGCGAGGAGATCATTGCCGCCTTCACCCTGGACCGTGTGGGAAGTGGCCCCGCCCAGATGGATTTCCGTAAACTGACCCACATGAACGGATTGTATCTGGCCGAACTTCCGCTACCGGTGTTTGCAGCTGAAGTTCGCCGGCATCTCGAAAAGCTGGACTGGGGCAAAACCATCCCCGAGCCGCTCTTCCTCTCCGTCTGCAAGTTGATGCAATCCCGCACCTCGCTCTATCCCCAATGCGAAACCTGGAAGTACTTCTTTGTCGACCCGATTGAATACGACGAAAAAGCCGTGCAGAAGACGCTGAAAAAAGAGGGAGTCAAGGCGGCGCTGGAAGCCATTCGCGACGCCCTGCGGCCCTGCGACTTCTCGGAGACCGGCATTCAGCTGGCGATCCGCCAGGCGGAAGCCACGCTCGGCCTGGGCGAAGGGAAACTCAATCAGCCGCTCCGGATCGCCGTCACCGGGGTTTCCATCGGCGCCGGTATCTATGAAATTCTGGCCCTGATGGGACGCGAACGCACCCTGGCGCGATTGGACACCTCTATCAGTATTTTATAAGTTTACCTTAATCACCCTGGAGAGATACATGAACGTACCGGCCCCCACCGCTCCCTCAGACTTCGTCCGCGACATCATCAGTGAGGATATTGCCAGCGGCAAACATCAACGCATTGTGACCCGGTTCCCCCCCGAACCCAACGGCTACCTGCACATCGGCCACGCCAAGGCCATCTGCATCGACTTCGGGACCGCTCTTGAATTCGGGGGCGAATGTCATCTCCGGATGGACGACACCAATCCCTCCAAGGAAACCATGGAGTACGTGGAAAGCATCAAAAATGATGTCCGCTGGCTGGGTTTTGACTGGGGTGAGCATTTCTATTTTTCGGCGGACTATTTTGAGCGGATGTATGACTACACCTGCGCGTTGATCCGCAAAGGCAGCGCCTATGTCTGCGAACTCACCCAGGAGCAATGGAAGGAATACCGCGGCATTCCCACCCTGCCCGGCAAGGAAAGCCCCTTCCGTAATCGCCCCGCCGAAGAAAGCCTGGAACTGTTCGGGCGGATGAGGGCGGGAGAATATCCCGACGGCACCCTCTGTGTCAGGGCGAAAATCGACATGGCTTCCCCCAACCTCCATATGCGCGACCCGGTGATCTACCGCATTATGCGGGCGCACCATTACCGGACGGGTGACAAATGGTGCATCTATCCCACCTACGATTTCGCCCATCCGATCGAGGATGCTATAGAATACATCACTCACTCGCTGTGCACCCTTGAATTTGAAGTGCACCGCCCGCTTTACGACTGGGTCTTGCAGCAACTGAACATGAACCCCACCCCGCCCCGCCAAATTGAATTTGCCCGGCTGAATCTGACCTATACGGTCCTGAGTAAACGCAAACTGCTGGAGCTGGTGCGGGACGGTCACGTCAAGGGCTGGGATGATCCCCGCATGCCCACCATCGCCGGCCTGCGCCGCCGCGGATTCACCGCGGACGCCATCCGTAATTTCTGCAAACGGGTCGGCGTCACCAAGTTTGACGGCTACACGGATCTGGCCCTGTTGGAATTCTGCGTGAGGGAGGAGCTCAACAAGTCCGCCAACCGCGCCATGGCAGTACTGGATCCGGTCAAGGTGGTCATCGAAAACTTCCCCGAGGAACAGGTGGATTTCCTGGAGGGATTCAACAACCCGGAAACCCCGGAGGCGGGGGTGCGGATTATCCCCTTCACCCGCGAACTCTACATTGAACGCGATGACTTCCGGGAAGAGGCCGCTAAAAAGTATTTCCGGCTGGCGCCCGGCAAGGAAGTGCGTCTGCGGTATGGGTTTTTCATCACCTGCACCGGCTTCACCAAGGATCCGGCCACCGGGCTGGTTTCCGAAATACGCTGCACCTATGATCCGGCCACCCGGGGCGGCAATGCTCCCGATGGGCGCAAAGTCAAAGGCACCATTCATTGGGTCTCGGCAACCCAGGGGATCCCTGCGGAAGTCCGGATCTATGACCGGCTCTTCAAGGAGGAGCATCCGGAAGAGGTTCCGGAAGGAGTGGATTACAAGACCAACCTGAATCCGGACTCCCTCCACATCGTCAAGGCCATCGTGGAGCCGGCGCTGGCGAAGGCCGCGCCAGGCACCCGGTTCCAGTTCGAGCGGAAGGGCTACTTCATCGCCGACGTCCTGGATCACCGGGAGTCGGGCCCCGTCTTCAATCAGATCGTTGCACTCAAGGATTCAGGTCCTAAAACAGAAGGATAAACACCATGAACTACGCTGGCAAAATTCTGGCTTACTTAGGCGAACCGAACCGGTTTTCACAGGTCTTACTCATCGCGGGCGCCCCCCCTGTGGAAAAAGCCGGTAGCGAATTCAAACTGGTCATCAACACCGTGCTGACCCCCGATGATATCCGGGAAACGCTGGCAACCTTTGCCAGTCACGCCCGGCGTACCGGCTCAACCGACATGGGGAAACAAGGGGTCTTTGCCTTCGGCCTGCCCAAACAGGGCCGGTTCAAAATCCACTATCTGACCCAGCGCGGCAGTGACTTTGTCTCGATCCAGCGCATGCCTTTTGATGTCCCCCCACTGGAAAGCCTGCTCGCCCAGCCCGCCCAATTGGCATTGGTGGATGACCTCCTGGCCCAGCCGGCCGGCGGCATCCTCCTCTTCACCGGACCAGCCCCGGACACTCTGACCCATTTTATCTACTCTGCCCTGGCCCGGATCAATGATCACAAGAACATGGTGATCTACATCCTGGAACAGCACCTCTCCTTCCTGCTGAAACACAAGAACTCCATTGTCGTTCAAGTGGAGGTGGGGACCGACATCCCGACCCTTGAGGAAGGGATTCGCAACGGCCTGTTTCTTGCCCCCGACCTGGTCTATGTCAGCAGCCCAAAAACGCCAGAGGATTTTGCCGGCCTGATGTGTGCGGCCCAGGCGGGCGCAATTGTCCTCGTGAGTGCCATCGCCATCAATGAAAAGCATCTACTGAGCAGCCTCGAACAGCGGTTACAGGCGGATTACTCATTGCTCCGCCACTATATCCGCAAAACGATCTGCGTGACGGCGGACTCAGCGGGCCTGATCTCCCTGACCGACACCAATACAACCCCTTAGTAACACACAACAGGAGACGCAGTATGACAAAGAAAATCAAGAGCCGGTGGGTGGTCACAAGCGATGACTCCCGCTACATCATCAACCGGGAGAAGGATGGCGGGGTGATCCTCCTGGATTGTGCCGTGATTGATCCCAATGACGCCGAAAGCTCGGTGGGGTTGTTCTACATTTCCCCGGATGATGCCCCCGCCTTTTTATCCGCAATGAAAACGGCCATCGCCCTGGACGAGCAGAGCGGAATTCCCGCATCGCGCAAAACCAAGGCCGTCAAAGCGCCTGCGAAATAACCGCGCATGGAGATGAAGGCCTTTATCTTTGATCTGGATGGCACGTTGCTGGATTCGGAAGTGCTCTGGTGCAAATCGATGTATCAGCTGATTGCCAACCGGGGCCTGCCGGTGACCGACTCCTATGCCACGGAACTGGTGTTCGGCCGGTCCTGGACGGACGTTCTCGCGCTTCTCCGCCGGGACTATCCCTCGATCAACGAAGAGGCCTGGGTGGTTGAACAGGAGAGTCAACGCTACTATGATGCCCTGCACGCCACCCTGGACATCCGGATTCACAGTTCCATCGCCCTGCTGAAACGCCTGGCGGAACACCACCCGGTCGCCATCGTTTCCGGCTCCACACGCCGGCAGATCGCCGAGGCCATCGACCTCATGGAGATCCGGGAATACCTGCAGTTCTACCTGGGTAACGAGGATGTGCCCCGCGGCAAGCCCGACCCTGCAGGATTCCTGCAGGCCGCGCGCCAGTTCGGGATTGACCCGGAGTGCTGTCTGGTCTTTGAGGATTCGGCGGCCGGAGTCCGTGCCGCCAAGGCCGCCGGCATGCACTGCATCGCCTTGAGCAGGAAAGGCCAACCTCCAGCCGACCTGAGCCTGGCCGACGAAATCCTGCCCGATCTGGCCGATTTTAACGCGCAGGCTTACACAACCAACCTGGGATACTGAAAAATGGAGGGCGCCGCTCTGTCGGCGCCGGGGTGATCTAGAGGACCATGATGGCGACAGTGATCATTTTTACGCTCGTATTGTCCCTGCTCTTCCTGACCCTCAGCGGGGGTGGCCTGTTCCCAGCCACCCTCATCCTGGTCGCGATTTTCACCAGCGTCACCGCCTGCCTCGTCATCCTCCGAAAAACCCGTCCGAGCCCCGGGCCGGATGGACACCCGCCGCTCCCTCAGGTTGAAATCATAGCCGCCCTCATTCTGCTCTTCATCCTGCTCACCGCCCTCCCCCTTCCGCCGGCCTTGGACTCACTGGCCGGTCCGGGGCGGCACCAGCAAAATCAGGCGGTGGTGACCGCCATCCATGAGGCGGCCCAGTGCGGGGCACCCGCCCTCATGGAAGAGCCCTGGTTCAGTTTGAGCCGGAACCGGGCGGGTACACTCCGCTTTTTCCTCCTGCTGGCGGGCGCCCTTTGCGCGGGCCTGCTCACAGCCGCCTTGCCCGCCAAAAGGAAGACCCTGTTCCTGGGGTTCCTGGCGTTACTGGGCACAGGAGTGGGGATCGCCGGGTATGTCGGACAATGGATCATTCCCCAGGGCGACACCCTCTGGTGGTTTCTCCCGGTCCCCCATGCCCCCACCGCACCGGTCGGTTGCTTCCTGAATCGCAATCATTTCGCCGGCTTTGTCGCCATGCTGTGTCCGGTCGCCCTGGCGTTGGCCGCCCATTCCATCACCACCCGGCGCTGGTTCACCGCCCTCCTTCATCTGGCCCTCACCAGTCTCATGGCGGGAGTGGTCTTCCTGTCTCTCTCCCGTGGGGCCATGCTGGCCATGCTAGGCGGCCTCGTGGCAACCAGTCTGCTGATCGCCTTCCGACACCGGTTGCTCTGGGGCCTCCTCCTGCTAGGCTTGATCGCCGCGGGCAGTGGCGGAGTGATCACGCAAAGTCCAGCCATCCGGGAGCGACTGGACGGGATTCACCATCCGGGGCAACTGGCCAGCGTCGACAGCCGGATGAATGAATGGCGGGAATCCCTCAGGGTCTGGCCCCATTATCCCCTGATCGGGGCCGGTGCCAACGCCCTGCGCATGGTTTACCCTCAATACCGGCAGACCAGCGTCGGGGCCCGGCTGATCCATGCCGAAAATGAATACATCCAGCTGATCGCCGAATGCGGACTGGCCGGAGTCATCCTGGCCCTGACCTTGCTATGGGCCATGCGAGAGAGAATCAAACAGGCCCCTGAGCCACTCCCGTCCGTTATCGTAACCGCAGTCGCCGGCGCACTGTCGGTCACGGCCATCCATTGCCTCTTTGATTTTCCGGCACACCTCCCGCTCTACGCGCTGGTCATGGGTGCCCTGGCGGGGCTGTTACTCACTCCGCCACCAGTCGGGAACCGCTCCACCCGCTGGCTGGCCCTATCCCCGGCGATGATGGCCATTCTGGGAACGGTCATCATCGCCTGGTTTTATCCCACCGGCATCCGCACGATGGATGACCCGAATTTTCTCTATAAAGCCAAAAAACGCGAACTGCAGCGGGCCCTGATCTGGGCGCCCACCTCCGCGACCTGGCTCTATCTGGGACGCGCCATGATGAAAGAAGGCGCGGTAACGGGAAATGGCCCCCTCTGCCGCAAAGCAGAATCGTTTATTACCCAAGCGGCCAGCCTGGATCCCCAGAACTACCGCCTTTGGTACGAGGTGGGTGAAGTCCGGCTCAGCCTGAACGATCATCTGAAGGCCGCCGAGGCGTTTCAACGGGCGCAGGCGCTGCGATCCTGGATGGCCCCGCCCGCTACCCTGAGGAGTCCCACCCCATGAACCACGGACTGCTGGGCGCGTCATTCCCTTTTGCCTTTGCCCTCGTCTGGTATTTGATCCGGCGCGGCCGGGCCAGTTTCGCCATGCTCATCCTCACGCCGGTCGCGATGGTCGCCTGCGGGATCTGGGCTTCCGTGCCGGATCTCCCGCGGCTGATTGGCTGGCATTCACTCTACATGAAGCTCGCCATGGACCCGCGGATCAATATTTTTTTCTGGCACTACACGATTGATCAGATTGAGACGGACTCTTCCTGGTATTCGGCGGGCGTTTTCGTGCTGGGAATGGCCGTGATGCTGGCCGCCCTACGCGAACTCAAGAAGCAGGAGAGCCCCTGATGGCCCACGCCGCCCTCCATTTCGCCGCAGGCATGACCGCAGGCATGGTGCTTCTGGCCCCGCGGCTCAAACAGGCATGGCAGACCCGGACCCGGATATATGACGCCGTCAAATGGTGGATTCTGGCCGCCTGGGGACTGGGGTTCACTGCGATTATACCCAGTCTGTTGAGATACGCCGGCTTGCCGGAGTCATTCTGTTCAGGCTGGTGGATGAACGCGTTTCTGCTTCACCCGCTGATCAACCGGATTCTCCCCCAGAACCTGATCCTTGCCAGCTTCATCTTCGGCAGTCTGATCGCCTTCCAGTATCTGGTCATTCTGGCCGCCATCCGTCGGGTGCGGGACCCTAGGCGGTAATCCGGACGATTCAATGCCCAAACTCGTATTGACGTGCGCACGAGAACTGTGCACACTATCAACATGAAGAATATAACCCTTTCAGCTGATGAAGGACTCTTGCAGCAGGCACGGCGGCGGGCGGGAGCGGAACATCGCACACTCAACGACATTTTCCGGCAGTGGCTCGACCAATATGTGTCTCAATCCACCGCCAGCGACACATATGACGCCATGATGAAGCGGCTCGACCACGTCTCTGCCGGCCGCAAGTTCTCACGGGAGCAAATGCATGAACGCCGCTAACGTGAAGGGACTGTTCTTCCTCGACACGAATGTGTTCGTCTATACATTTGATCGGGCGGACCAGGACAAACAACGGGTAGCCCGCGAGTGGGTCAGACAGGCGCTATTGACGCAACGCGGCATGACCGGCGCTCAAGTCGTCCAGGAGTTTATGAACGTGGCCCTTAAGAAGTTTGAAAGTCCCATGGGCGTAACCGAAGCACGCGAGTACCTGAACGGTGTGATGCGCCCACTGTGCCAGCATTTCCCCACCATGCCGAGTTTTGATCGCGCCTTGCTGATCCGTGAGGAAACCGGCTACGCCTGGTATGACTCACTGATCGTTACCGCCGCCGTCGAAGCCAAGTGTTCGTGGCTGATTAGTGAGGATCTTCAGCACGGTCGCAAGATCGGGTCAGTCACCGTTCATAATCCATTCCGGTGACTTTCAATCTCCGTTCTACCTAGCCACGCGGGGAGCGGCCATGAACGCGTTTGAAGACGGCGCTGAAATGATGGGGCTCGGGGAAGCCGCAGGCCATCCCCACCTCATAGACCTTCATGGGCGTGTTCGCTAACAGATAAGCGGCCTGCTCCATCCGCAACCGGAGCAGCTCCTGGTAAGGGCTCCGCTTCAAGGCCGACTTGAACCGCATTTCCAATAAACGACGGGATACGCCAATCCCCCGTGCGACGCCCGCCACATTCAAGGGCTCGGCCAGTCGGGGCCGGATATACGCCTGGGCCCGGGCCACCACGGGATCGCCCCCCAGACAACTGGCAGACGACTCACGATGCCACATCCTCACCGGCGCAATCCAGCGCCGGACCGGAGGACCGGTTACCTGCCCTTTTATCCGGGCCTCCAATTGACGTGCCGCCTCCCGGCCCACGGCCCTGCCCGACAGTTCAATGGACGATAACCCGATTCCTGCAAACAAGCCCTGCATGAGGACATTCCCTGTCCCGATGACCGCCACCTCATCGGGTACCAACCGCCCCAGCTCACGGCAGGCGGCCACCACCAATCTGGCATGATAGTCAGTGGCGCAATGTACCCCTGCGGGGCGCTTGAGCGACTCCAGCCAGCCCCGCCAGGCCGACGCCGCCCCGCCCGCCCCCACCATGGGCGCGCTCGATACCAGCCCCCCCGCCGCCTCAATGATTTCGCAAAAGCCCTCGGACCGGAGCCGGGAATGGAAAATACCGGACACCCCCGCAAAGCCAAAGTGCCGGAGGCCGCCATCCACAAACACCCGTGCCGCCATGCGCCCGGCTTCACGGTCATCCGGGGTCACGGCATCCACCGTCCGGATATCGGACAGGTTCCCCACATTGACCATCGGAACGGCCATCAGGCCATGGCTCTGAATCCATTTGTCACTGACAAACGGGCCAATGATCCCGCACAGGCGACCGGCGGCCAGCAAGGCACTGAGCGCCGCCTCACTCCCGGGCGCCAAGGGCAACACCGGCCACCCCGTCGCCGCCACAATATGCTCCTGCACCCCCTGATACACTGCCGTGGCATAGTCCAAATCCGTGTCAAACAGGACCGCCACCCCCTTTACGACCTCATTCATGCGCATATATATACCTTTATTTTACGTATATACGCAAATACATTCACTTTTAAGGCTGATACAATGGGAGACATGAAACGAGCCCTCATCACTGGTATCACCGGACAGGATGGATCTTACCTGGCAGAATTACTGTTGGGGAAGGGCTATGAGGTTCATGGCGTGATCCGGCGTTCGTCCTCCTTCAACACCGGCCGGATCGATCATCTGTATTGCGACCCGCACATTGCGGAATCCCGGCTGACGCTTCATTACGGTGATCTGGCGGATCCGGTTCAGATGGTGCAACTGGTTTACGAACTTCAGCCTGACGAAATCTACCATCTGGGCGCCCAGAGTCATGTGCGGGTCTCGTTCGATATCCCGGAATATACCGGCGACATCACGGGCCTGAGCACGGTGCGCATCCTGGACGCCATCCGGCGCGCCGGTCTGCAGGGGAAAACCCGGTTCTATCAGGCCTCATCTTCGGACATGTTCGGACAAACCCGGGAGGTGCCGCAAACGGAGCAGACCCCCTTCCACCCCGCCTCCCCCTGTGCCTGTGCTAAAGCTTATGCCTATTGGCTCACCGTGAATTACCGGGAGTCCTACAAGCTGCACGCCAGCAACGGCATCCTGTTCAACCATGAATCCCCGCGACGGGGTGAAACGTTTGTCACCCGCAAAATCACCCGGGCCGCCACCCGAATTAAGGTGGGGCTTCAAAGCCAGCTCTTTCTCGGCAATCTGGAGGCGCAGCGGGACTGGGGATTTGCCGGTGATTACGTGGAGGCCATGTGGCGGATGCTCCAACAGGACCGCCCGGACGATTACGTGATTGCCACGAATGAAGCCCATTCGGTGCGTGAATTCTGTGAGGAAGCCTTCAGTCTCCTGGATCTGAACTGGCAGGAGTATGTTCAGCACGATCCGCGTTACGAGCGGCCCTCGGAAGTGGCCCTGCTGGTTGGCAACCCGGCCAAGGCGAAGCGCGTACTGAACTGGGAGCCCCGCCTCCGTTTTAAAGAGCTCGTCTCCATGATGATCGAGGAGGATCTCAAACTGGCCATGCGCGAACTGGCGGCCGCCCAGGCGGAAGATACCCCGCCCATGTCCAGTGCACCCTCCGTCCTGCTGGCCCATTTCCCTGAACCAGGAAGTGCAACAACGAAACACGCGAAAGGCGCGAAAAGAAAAAAAGGAAACACACCATGAACACCCCCCCGCTCCTGAATCCCAACTCCCGCGTTTACTTAGCCGGCCACCAGGGTCTGGTGGGCTCTGCCCTGCTGCGCGCCCTCAAAGCCCACGGCATTAAGGATATCCTCACCCGGACTCGCGCCGAACTGGACCTGACGGATGGGCCCAGCACCCGGGCGTATCTGGAAGCCCAGCGCCCGGACATCGTCATTGTGGCCGCGGCCCGGGTCGGCGGCATCGGGGCCAACAGCACCTACCCTGCGGAATTCATCTACCAGAACCTGGCGATGGCGATGAATCTCGTCCATGGGTCCTGGCAGGCCGGGATCCAACGCCTGCTCTTCCTGGGAAGCTCCTGCATCTACCCCCGTGAGGCCCCCCAGCCCATGCAGGAAGAGTGCCTGTTGAGCAGCCCGTTGGAGCCGACCAATGAGCCCTATGCCATCGCCAAGATCGCAGGGCTTAAATTGTGTCAGTATTACCGCAAGCAATACGGGGTGCTGTATCACTCCCTCATGCCGACCAACCTGTACGGGCCGGGCGACAATTATCATCCCTACAACGCCCACGTGATCCCGGCGCTCATCCGCCGCTTTGACGAAGCCCGCGAAGCTAATGCCCCCGAAGTGATCATGTGGGGCACGGGCAAGCCGCGCCGTGAATTCCTGTATGTGGACGACCTGGCTGCCGCCACCCTGCGGACGTTGGAGGTAACCAACCCGCCCAACGTGATCAATGTGGGTTCAGGGACCGACCAGAGCCTGATGGAAGTGGCCAACATGATCCGCGAGACCGTCGGCTATAAGGGTAAGATCGTCTTCGATGCCACCAAACCCGACGGCACTCCCCGCAAGCTTCTGGATGTTTCCAAAATCCTTGCGCTGGGCTGGAAGCCTACGGTCGGGTTGCGCGACGGTCTGGCCCTCTCCTACGCCGCCTACACCGAGGCCAAGCGGACAGGAACGTTGCGGGAAGTGTGAGTGGCCAGTGGGCAGGGAGCAGTTAAGATGTCCTCTCCTGTCACGTCCTGATTTCCGTTTGACACTTTTCCATTGTTAACTGATCTGCTTTT